>JAFRWQ010000057.1 GCA_017437925.1 Bacillota bacterium | reverse complement strand
GGCCTTAAGGGAAGGCGTGGAGCTCCTGGAGGGAGCGGGCTACCCCATGGACGAGGATCTGGTGCTCTCGGGAGAACTGACCCCGGTGTTCTTCGGCTCCGCCCTGGCGGACTTCGGAGTCACCGTGTTCCTCGAGCACTTCCTTCAGTGGTCCCCCTGCCCCGGTCCCAGAAAGACCGCGGACGGAGAAGAGGTAGATCCCCTGTCCGACCGGTTCTCGGGCTTCGTTTTCAAGATCCAGGCCAACATGAACCCGGCCCACAGGGACCGCCTGGCCTTCATCAGGATATGCTCCGGGACCTTCGAAAGGGGCATGACCGTGAACCTGGCCAGGACCGGCAAGCCCATAAAGCTGGCCCAGTCCACCCAGCTCATGGCCAACGAGAGGGCCAACGTGGATTCCGCCATGGCAGGGGACGTCATAGGCATATATGACACCGGCAATTTCATGATAGGAGACACCCTCTACACCGGAAAGGACCGCTTCGAGTTCGAGCCCCTGCCCACCTTCCCGCCCGAGATCTTCTGCCTCGTGCTGCCCAAAGACACCATGAAGGCAAAGCAGTTCCAAAAAGGCGTGCAGCAGCTGGCCCAGGAGGGAGCCATCCAGGTCTACCACAACGAATACAACGAGACGGTCATAGGAGCCGTCGGACAGCTTCAGGTCGAAGTCTTCCAGTACAGGCTCGAAAACGAGTACAACGCGCCTGTCCGCATGAATCCCCTGGACCTCACCCTGGCCCGCTGGGTAAAGACCGGCACCGAAGACGGAACCATGTCCCCCGACGCCCTGCGCAGCCTTAAAATGAAGCTGGACAGCCGCACCATGCTGGTGTTCGACCGCTTCGAAAGACCCATCATACTCTTCGCCAACCAGTTCGCCCTCACTTATTTCAAGGAACGCCACCCCGACGTAGGGCTGCTCGAAGCCACCGAGGTATAGACGGGGCCCGGAGCCCGAAGGAGTTTTATGAACGCAAAAAAGCTGCCGTTCTTCTACGGCTGGGTCATAGTAGCAATGAGCTGCCTTCTGATCTTCGCAGTCGTAGGCTGCGGGCATAACTGCTGGTCGGTCTTCACCCTGCAGATGTGCGAAGATCTCGGCATGAGCCGCCAGCAGTTCAGCGCCTTCTATACGGTCATGAGCGTGACCCAGATATTCACCCTTATGATCATAGATAAGGTCTTTAAAAAGCTGGGCCAGCTCAACACCATGCGCATATTCGCCGTTGCCATGCCCCTGTCCCTCTTCGCGATATCAAGGGTCGGCAGCGCCGCCGGCTTTTATTTCTTCGGCATCGTCCTGGGTTTCGGCACAGTCGCCTCGTCCTTTTATTCCCTGGCTATCATTATTTCAAAGTGGTTCATCGACAAAAAAGGAACGGCGACCGGGCTGGTCTTCATGAGCAGTCCCCTGGGAAGCATGATACTCGTTCCCCTCGTCACCGGATGGGCGGCGGACATGGGCTGGCGCAAAGCCCTTGTGATGCTGAGCCTCGTCATGGGCGTCATCACCGCAGGGATCACATTCATCTTCCTTAAAGAAAAGCCCGAAGACATGGGCCTTGTCCCCTACACGGAAAAGAGCGGCTCCGCCGGCGCCTCAGGCGTAGAAGAAAGGCCGGTCGACCCCGACAGCCTCTGGGGCTTTACAAGGGTCGAGGCCCTTAAGCTCGCGGGTACCTGGCTGTTCATAGCAGCCCTCGCCGGCAATTACATGGCGAGCAGCTGCAACACCGTCCTCATCCCCTATCTGCAGGATATAGGCTTCAGTCCCCGGACGGCCAGCATAGTCCAGGCGGCGGGCATGGGCTCGGTGGCCCTGGCCAGGTTTCTCGGAGGAAGGCTCTCGGACCGCTTCGGCTGCGCCAGAGTCCTCAGGGTCAGCCTCGGGCTGAGTCCCCTCTTTCTCTTCGGCATGCTCATTGTGTCCCGCACGAGGATGATACTTCCCGTCCTCATACTCGGCTACGGCTGCACCATGATCATCTCCACAGTAATGCTTCCTCTGACCACCGGAAGGTTCTTCGGAAGGATGCACTATTCCTCGGTCCTCGGGCTCTTCAACGCCTGCGGCTCCGCCATGGGAGCGACGGTCCCCCTGCTTTTAGGCACCGTCTGTACAATCTACGGCAGCTATCTGCCTGCCTTTAAAATATTCTTTGCCACGACCGTGCTGTCTTTCATCATCATCAACCTGTTCATAAAGGTCCAGGCGAAGGCAAGAGAAAAGAAGATCCTTGAGCAGGCCCCCGAAAAAGCGAAAGAACTGCTCAATACCAGGGTGTAACGGACCCGAATATTGGCAAGCGGGACCCGTTATGCAACAATTCACTTAAAACAGCCCGATGATTTTACGGAGGTAACGCCATGGCGGAAAAGACAACCCTCAAGACAACTCTCGATCAGGGCAAGACCACCCTCAAGACCACGCTTAATAAAAAGTAGCGGAGAGCCCGAAGCTTTGAAAATGACGAGACCCGGCGCAGAGCCGGGTCTTTTGTTTATGCGGGGCGGCGGAGGCTCACAGCATCGGATATATCAGCTTGACCAGTATAGGATAAAAAGCGGTGGTGCAGAACAGGCGCGTGACCTGAAGCACCGTCACGACCGCGGGATCGGCGCCGAAATCGGCAGCGACAAGGGCTGACTCGGAAGCTCCGCCGGCTGAGGATGAGAGCATGGCCGTCGCTATGTCTATGTCACAAGTGCGGCTGATGATCACGGAGATCAGCACATTTATGGCGACGAAACCTATGATGATGAATATGGCAGGCAGCATGGCCATCTTAAGGTGTTCAAGGGATTCGTAGGTCACGGTGACCCCTATCAGAGCCCCGCTCATCATCTGGGTTATCCTGCGCACCATTTTGGGCATGTAGAGTTTGCCGGTGGCCATATTGACAGCCGCGGCTACGATCATGCTTACTATGAGCACAAGCGTGGAGAAATCGGCCAGCTTTGAGAGCAGATAGCCCAAAGAGCCGCCGATCAGTGCGACCAGCGAGGAAAAGGCTATGCGCTTCCTCTTCGTTTCGGGGGCAAGACCCTTCGCGCCCGCTTTATCGGCCTGCCCGGCGGGATCCTGCGCATCGCTTCCCGAGATCCTTTTCGACAGCAGTTTGGCCATGGGCATAGATACAAAGTATACGGTGAGGAGCCTCAGCACCTGCATAACGGCGACCACGGCGGCGTCTCCTCCCATGTCAATGGTCATGAGGGTCATGTCCTGCATTCCGCCGGGAGCCACGCTGAAGAGGGAGGTGACCACGTCAAGACCCGAGCCATAGTACATGGCTATGCCCATGCACAGGCAGAAGCTGATGATGATCACCACCAGAATAAACGTGGGCTTAAACAGGGTCTTAAGCTTTTTAACGCTGTCCGAGGTCACCGACATGCCTATGAAAAGGCCCGCCACCGTCTTGGTCAGGACCTTAAGCCCCTTGTACATGAACATCCGGCCGGTCATTACGCTTAAGACGCCGGTGAAAAGAAGAGCTCCTATCAGGGCGCCCGCGGGGACCTTCAGCTTCATGAACAGGAAGCCTCCGGCCAGGGCTACGGCCATGGTTATGAGAAACCAGCAGAATTGCGGCATAAATATTACTCCTTAAGCGTCTGCAGCGCCGATCTGCTCATGTATCCCAGTTTCATGCGGAAGATCTGGGCTTCTTCGGTGTTTCCGCAGAGGTAAAAGGCCTTATCGCAGGCTTCGGCAAGGCTTTGAGTATCGATCTCCCCTGTTCCGACCTTCATGGGCTTTCCCGGCAGCAGCTCGCTGCGGTATTCCATGGCGGCAAAGCAGGGAAAAAGGCCTTCGGTATCGCCTGCCAGCATGGACTCAGCCATATCGAAATATCTGGCGTTGTTCATGTGGCCGTTGCGGTCTATGTATTCGGGAGGAAGGCTGAAATCAAAGGTCTTCGAGGTATCGGCAGGCTTTACGGGCCCCGCTTCTTTCAGTTCCCAGGGGTTTTTGGGGCCGGTGAAGACCTTTTCCAGGGGGCTGTTCACCGCGGCGGACCTTTTTACTATGTCGACCAAAGCCCAGCGGGAAGCGCAGGACGCGATGAGCTTTTCATCTTCGTCAAAAAGCCTGAAATACCTGGGATAGATGGCGTGGGAGGGCTTTCCTATGCAGGTCGCAAGCAGCAGCTCCTCCCCCTCTTCGGGAAGCCTTGATATCTCCGCCCTGTAGTTGGTCACGGCCCAGAAGAAGCCTCTTGCGGCCAGTTCGTCGGCTCCGCAGTCCAAAAGAGTCGAATGGTCCCCCGCTATGTCCTGAAAATACGTGAAGAGAGAAGAAAGCCTCAGAAGGCCCCTGCCGTCCAGCTGTTCCGCCTTTACGATATGCTTTTGTTCTATTCCGGCAAGCGCCACGCCCTGTCCTCCTCTCGCTACTGCCGAACATCTTACCACAATTTTGAAAAGCAGGCAAGGCGTACTGCACAGCGGCAATGCATTTACAGCCTGCTTACCGCCGTGTTCGGACCGTTCACGCTTTCGGAGCGCCTTCGGGCAGTTTTTGTTTTACTGTCAGCCGGCCCGCGTCATCCTGACATTTTATGGAAATATTTTCTTTGCGGCTATTGACATATATTGCCAGTTATGATATTTTATATCCATCACAAGGCGCGCCACCGAAATGAAAGGAAATACACGAATGAAGAAAGAAGAACAGGAAAAGCTGCTCGTAATGGAGGAAGCGGCTGATTTCAGGTCCGGGAGGGACGAGATCAGCTGCCGCATCCTCGAGCACATAGGAATACTGAGGACCAACGCCAGCGGCTGGTCCAGGGAGTTCAACGTGGTCGCCTGGAACGGGGGCAAGCCCCGCTTCGACATCAGGGACTGGTCCGAAGACCACAGCAAGATGTCAAAGGGCATCACTTTAAGCGGCAACGAGCTCAAGCGCATCCATGACTGGGTCAGCGCCAGAGGCACCGCGATCAGCGAGGAAAGCGAGGTGGGTGAGACGGCCGAATAGATAATCACCCGGCTCAGGCAGCTTTTGCGTCAGAAAGCCCGAAACACGCTCATTACAGGCGGTCTTCGGGCTTTTTTCGCGTTATCCGGGCTTTTTCGCGTCATCCGGGCTTTTTCTGCAGCGTCCGGACTTTTTGCGCCTTGAGCCGGCTTTATTCTATGACCAGTTCTTTTCCGGGGCCGAAGAGGTAGAGCACGGCCTCTTTTACGGGGATGCCGGTCACGGTCTTAAGGGCATAGCGGTATTCAGAGAGCTGGGGAAGATAGGTCCTGCGCAGCCTCTCCATCTCCTCTTCTTCGCTTGCTCTGTCTATGTAATTGCTCTTGTAGTCGACCAGCACCCAGCTGCCGTCCTCCATGAAGCAGCAGTCCAGGGTGCCCTGCACCAGGACGGTCCTGCCGCCGTACTCCCTCTTCACGGTGAAGGGGGCTTCCTTCATGACCTTTTCGGAGCTTAAGACGCGCTTTCCTATGGGCGAGCGGAAGAAGGCCGCGACCCGCCCGGGGTCGACCGCGGCAAGCTCCGCAGGGCTCAGTATGCCCGAAGCCTCCATGTTTTTCATGTGCTCAAGTATCTCGGAAGCGTCCAGCTCCCCCCTGTCGAAGGGCAGATGCTCCATGACCCTGTGATAGGCGGTGCCCCTTTCGGCCGCCCCGAGGGACGAGGCGGGAGCGATGAAAAGAGGAGGCCTGAAATCTTCGTCAAAGCTCTGCTCTTTAAGTATCCCTTCGGCGCCCAGCCTTTCGATCTCGGCAAGCTGGGAGACTGTGAACTTGGTCTTCTCCCCCGCTTCGGCAGAGGAAGGCTTAAAGGCCAGCCTTTCGTCGAGGTCGGGTATGGGAGCTTCTCCCCCGGAAAGCTCAAAGCCCTGCTCAAGGGCCTTTCTCAAGGCGCCGGTCTCTCCCGTGGCGGACGGGTCCTCAAGGACCGACTGCTTTGTGAAGATCACGTCGCTTTCCGCGGTAAAGGCTGAAGCCAGAAGCCCCAGGAAGCTCTTCTCATAACGTCCCGGCTCAAGCACCTGCTGCCTCATGGCGGCCCAGCTCTTCTCAAGGTTCTTTCCCGCCGCGCTGAATATCAGTATGTCCTTCGCCCTGGTCGCGGCAACATAGAGCAGCCTTATCTTCTCAGCCCTCTCCTCGCTGCGGTTCTGCATGGAGATCAGCCTGTATATGAGGGTCTTGTTGCGAAGGCCCGTCGCGGGGTCGGCAAGGACCAGCCCGGCTCCCAGTTTTTTATGGACCGCCAGCTTCGAAGCCCTGCCTCCCCTGCTGAAGCTGCGCTCCATGCCGCATACCAGCACGAAGGGGAATTCCAGGCCCTTGCTCTTGTGTATAGTCATTATGCGAACGGCGTCGGAATCCTCTGTGAAGATCTCCGCCTCGCCCGTGTCGACCTTGTCCTTTATAGAATCGACGTAGGATATGAAACCGTAGAGGCCCGAGGCGCTCTCCCGCTCGAAGCTTTCGGCCTTGTCGGCTAGGGCCCTGAGGTTGGCCTGCCTCTGAAGCCCTCCGGGAAGGGCCGAGCAGCAGTCCAGTATGCCGCTGGAGGAGAGCAGCCGCCACACGAAGAGGCCCAAAGGCGCATAGGACGCGTCCCTGCGCCATGCGGCGACCTTGGAAAGGAAGTCCGAGCAACGGGTCCTCAGAGCCTCGTCCCTGCCCTCGCGGGCGTAAAGCCTCAAGGCTTCGCTGTAGGGCCTTTTTTTCTTTCCCTCTTCGCTGTGATTGGAGAATATCCTGATCTCGGCCAGGTCCTCCGAACTGAAGCCGAAGGCCGGAAAGTGAAGGACGCTGATCAGGGGCACGTCGTTCCTGCCGTTATCTATGACTCTCAGCAGGTTCAGGAAGACCCCGACCTCAAGGGTGTCGAAATAGCCCTCGGTGCGGGCCAGATAGACCGGGATACCGGCCGCGGCAAGGCAGCGGTAGAATATCTCGCCCTTGTTTTTGACGGCCGGCATCAGCAGGGCCATATCCCTGTATTTTAAAGGCCTTTCGGCCCCGGTCCGGGTGTCCCGTATCGGTCTTCCGATATATGAAGAGATGATGCGCGCGGCCTGAAGAGCCTCAAGCTCAGCGGTCCTGATATCTTCTATTTCTTCGTCGAGTTCCTCTTCTTCGGGGGCTTCGCCGGGCCCCGCGATATAAAGCCTGGGCCTGTAGATCAGGGGACCTTTGTAGGGAGCTCCTTCGATAAGGGCGGCGTCTTCGTCGTAGACTATGCCGCAGCTTTCGGCGTTCATGACCTTTGAGAAGAGCCTGTTCACCAGCTCTATGACTCCGGCCTTGCTTCTGAAGTTGGCGTTGAGGTCTATGACCCGGCCGGTGAGCTGCCCGGCCTTCATGGCCTTGTATTTTTCAAGGAAGAGCTCCGGCTCGGCCAGCCTGAACTTGTATATGCTTTGCTTTACGTCGCCAACCATGAAGATGCGGTCGGGCTCGCAGACCCTTGAAATGAGGCTCTCCTGGACCATGTTGCTGTCCTGGTACTCGTCTATGAAGGCGCAGGCGAAGCGTTTTTTGTACTCGGCGCTGACTTCCCCGTTTTTGAGTATTCGCAGGGCCATGTGCTCTATGTCCGAGAAATCCATCAGACCCCTCGCCGCCTTTTTTCCGGCAAAGCGCCTGTCGAAATCGGAGGTCAGG
>JAFRWQ010000056.1 GCA_017437925.1 Bacillota bacterium | reverse complement strand
TGTTGACGTTGATCCCGTCGGGGGAATTGTTGATCACGTAGGTCTTGGCGCCCAGGGCGTCGAACACGCTCTTGGCGATCTGCCAGGTGCTTCCGTTGGAACAGTCAAGGCCCACCCTCATTCCTCTGTAGGAGGTTGTGGCGAGGGAGATCAGGTAGCCTATGTAGCGGTTCCTGCCGCTGGAGTGGTCTATGACCCGGCCTATGTTCGCCCCGGTGGCGCAGGGAACGGTCCAGACTCCTTCGCAGGTCTCGCCCTCGGGGACGAATTTTCCGTCCAGATAGGCCTCGACATCGTCTATGACCTCGTCCTCCATCTTCTCACCGTTGCCGTTGATCAGCTTGATGCCGTTGTCCTGGAACGGGTTGTGGCTGGCCGAGATCATTACTCCGCAGTCAAAGTCTTCTGTCCTGGCCGCGAAGGCGACGCCGGGAGTCGTGATCACATGAAGAAGATAGGCGTCGGCGCCGCCGGCGGCTATGCCGGCCGTGATGGCGTTCTCAAACATGTAGCTGGAGCGCCTGGTGTCCTTGCCTATCACTATTTTGGCTTTGTAGTCGAGAGGATGCTTGAGTTTGGGATTTCTGCCGTAGTACCAGCCGATGAAAAGGCCTATCTTAAAGGCATGCTCGGCGGTAAGGTCAACGTTGGCCTCGCCTCTGAAGCCGTCGGTTCCGAAATATTTGCTCATATACGATCCTCACTTTCTGCGCGAAAAAACGCACTGTTACAACAAAATATTATAACAATGCGCTTTTATCCAGTAAAGTTTTTTTGAAAAAACAGAAATAATTAGGGCGGCTTAAGACCCTACTGCTTCGGAGGTTCGGGCTCCTGGGCCGTCTGTCCCTCGGCAGGCTCGGAAGGCTCCGGCGGAAGCTCCTCTTCCTCCATTACCGCGTTCACAGTGACCATCGAAGGCTTTATCCTGACGGTGACCTTGGCGCTGACGAAGGATGAGCTGAGCTCCATCCTGTTCTCTCCCGTAACCAGCTCGGACAGGTCGACGGAGGGCTGGAGATCTTTCGCCTCTATGGTCCTTATGACGCTGAGATCACCCTTCGCGGTCACCGTGACAAGAGTATCTTCGGCGAGGCTGTACTCGAGGCAGTCCTCGGGCACGTTCTTTACGAGTATCTCGTCTTTGCCGTAGGTGAAGCTGATCTCGCCGGTATGGATGAGGGTGAAGCTGGCGACAGGCTGCTCGGCGTCTTCAGCCAGGTACACGTTTTCGGGCAGATGATAGACAACATCCACCGTAAGGTCGTCGGTGATGCCGTCTATATCGATGGTATCGGTGCTTATGGCTTTTACGGACCTGATCACGCTGCCGCGGCCCTTGACTCTAAGCGTCGCCGGCAGGTCCACCCTGCTCAGCTGGGCGCCAAGGCCGGGAGTCCCGTCGTAATTAACGTCGAGCCTCACGTCGTAGAGCTGGTTTATCGAAGCGGTGATGTAGATCTGGTCTCTGGACAGCTTCACGTTCTTGACCAGATTCCCCTCGGAATCCAGGGGTTTTCCGGCTATCCTCAAGGTGGTGGAATCGTCCACCGCCAGGGCGTTTACGTCAAGGTCGACCCGGATCTCAGTGATCATGCTGACCAGGCTCTTGGCTCCTGTGACCAGCAGGTTGTCGGCCTCCTGTGAGGTTATGGTGACCTCGTAGTCCCCGTCGATGTCGGCGTGGACCACGTTGATGGGCTTCTGCTCGGTCACCAGCTCGTCGACGTAGACCTGGATCTTCTGCGAGCGCACGTCCTCTATGGTGATGTTGGCGGGGGCGGTGACCGAAACGTTGACGTTGTTCTGGCCGGCGGAGAGGCCGGTGAGGTTGACGCTGGCGTATATGTCGTCCGCCGTAAGGCCTGTGATGTCGGATCTTGCTCCTTTGACGGAGACATCGCAGGTGTATTCGCCGTCTCCCGCTATGGTGAGCCTGGTGGACTGCAGGGCTTCAAGGCCCAGTATCTGTATGGGCACGTCCCTTATGGTCACGGTCTGGGGAGGGTTGACCACGTTTATGACGTAGGACCACAGCCCTATGGCTATGACTATGGGAAGCAATATGTCAAGTATCTTAAGTCTGCTGCGATCCATTGCCTTTTCTCCAAATCTCGGCGAGGAGGTCCATGCTGGAGGTCTTTATGTCCTTGCGGTCTATGTAATAGGTCATCAGGGTCTTCTGCACGGTCTTAAGGTCAAGGAAGCGGGAGAGCTTCCCGTCCACGGCCATGGAGATTATGCCGGTCTCCTCGGAGACTATGAGCACCAGGGCGTCCGAGACCTCGGTGACGCCTATTCCGGCCCTGTGACGGGTGCCCAGGTCCTTGCTCAGGTTGGTGTTCTCGGTCAGGGGAAGCACGCAGCCGGCGGCCAGTATCCTGTTGCCCCTGATTATGGCCGCTCCGTCGTGGAGGGGCGCCCCCTTGTAGAAGATGTTGTCTATGAGCTCCTGGGAGAGCCTGGCGTCCAGCATGGTGCCGGTCTCCGCTATGTCGGACAGGGCAGTCTCACGCTCAAAGACCAGCAGGGCTCCTTCTTTTCTCGAAGCGAAGTAGCCTATGGACGCTGCGACCTCCTCGGCGAATTCCTCTTTCTGGACCCTCGAAAGCGAGTTCTGGCCCTTGGAGAACTTGCCCCTGCCCAGGAATTCCAGGGCTCTTCTGAGCTCCGGCTGGAATATTACGACCAGGGAGATGAGTCCTACGTTGAGGATCTGGCCCAGCATCCAGTTGAAGGCGTAAAGGTGGGCGAGGCCCGAGAGGAAGTAGGCGATTATCAGGAAGATTATGCCCTTTGCAAGCGAAGCGGCGCGGCTCGCCCTCGCGTAATTGAGTATCACGAAGATGACCACGCTGATTATCATTATGTCTATGATGTCGCTGAAGCTTATGCCCGCGAACAGCGAGGAGATTACCTGGATCATGAGAGTCCCCCTTATACAGAGTTAATTTTATCGCAAAGAGGCCTTCTTTTCAACAATTAAAAACGGCGGGCTCATTGAGCCCGCCGCCTCAAGCGGTAAAGATCAGTTCTCTATATCCAGAAGACCGTAGGTCCCGTCATTTCTCTTATACACTATGCAGACGTTGTTCTTCTCTCCGTCGCGGTAGACGAAGAAGCTGTGCTCCAAAAGCTCCATCTGCATGATGGCTTCCTCGACGCTCATCGGGCTTATGCGGAAGTGCTTGGTCTTGACCACGCTGACTTCCTCAACCGCATCGGCTACGTCGGGCAGCTCGGACGCCAGGAGAACTTCCTTCTGGTCGTGATGCTTTTTCACCAGCTTCTGCTTGAATCTGGACATCTGGGACGAGAGCTTGTCCACGACTATATCCAGGCAGTAGAGCAGATCATTGCCCTTTTCCTCGGCTCTGAATATGAGGCTTCCTGCGTAGATGGTGGCCTCGAGCTTGACGCTGTTGTTCTTCTCGTTGGTCAGCACCACGTTGGCTTCGGTATCCTGGGTGAAGTACTTGTCGAGCTTGCCCAGTTTCTTTTCAATCTGAACCTTGGTCTTTTCGCTGGGGTTAAGGTTTTTACTTGTGATCTTTACTAACATATGTAAAACCTCCTTTCAGGTTGTATTAATATATACTCCCTCAAGAAGGTTTTTCCTTTTATTTTTTGTGAAATTTCGTAAACTTTTATCGCATCGCTTCGGACGGGACCCGGCTGACCTGGTCTTTAGCCCCACACCTGCCTTTGCCGGGATTTTCCCGAGGACTTACATCTAAACTATGCTATGCTCACAGGAGCCTCTGCCCCTGCTTACGTGGATCCCTTCGCCCATAGCTGGCCTGGATCTTCCTCCACAGACCCGGATCCCCTCCGAAACGATGATGTATCATACATCATTTTCATCCTGCGTGTCCATAGCCTTGTACGAAGGACTTACGGCAAAGCAGAGGACGGTGACTTTCGACGCCCCGCCCTGCTTTAAAAGCCTGGCGCAGCTGTCGGCGGTGGTGCCCGTTGTGACGACGTCGTCCACAAGCACCACATGGCGGCCTTTGATCTTTTCTTCGGCCCCCGAAGCAAGCTCTATGCTGTCGTCGAGCAGCACCCTTCTGTCGTCTCCCGAGCTCTTCCTCATGGAGGCGGTCTCTTTGACCTTGACGAGAAGGCCGGTATCAAGCTCCTCTCCCCTTTCGCGGGCTATGACCCGCGCCAGAAGCTCCGACTGGTTGAAGCCCCGCTTTCTTTGCTTTTTCGGGTGCATGGGGACGCAGCTTACGATAAAGCCCTTTTCCCCGCTCATCGCGAGCCTCTCCGCCATCAGAAGGCCTATGGAAGAAGCCGCGTAAGGCCTTGAGCCCAGTTTAAAGCCCGCTATGATCCTTCTGGGATAGAAACCGTAGCGGCAGCAGGGGAGGAGCCCGTCGAAGGCGAAGAGATCCATGTCCCTTCTGTAGGGGTTTTCGGTATTCCAGTCGATCTTTTCGGCGCAGACGTCGCATATGCCGTGTATGCGGGAATCCTCCATGGAGTCTCCGCAGCAGAGGCAGTAGATGTTCTTCGGGAAAAGAAGGCCGAGGCCTTCGGAAAGAACGCTTTTAAAGGAGGCCATCGCCGTATTCCATGTCCCACAGACGTCTCAGGCGCAGCCCCAGACCGCTGTTTCTGGCCTCCACCGAGTTGTTGTCCACCATGGCGCGGCAGACCCGGGACCTTCCCACCAGCACCACGGCTTCCTTCGCCCTGGTTATGGCGGTGTAGAAGAGGTTCCTGGTGGTGAGGAAGGGCATGTAGACCGAGACCGGCATGACCACCACCGGAAACTCGCAGCCCTGGCTCTTGTGGACCGTGAGAGCATAGGCCATGTCCAGCTCGTCGGCGTTGGAAAAGTCGTAGACCGCCAGCCTCTCGTCGTCGAAGAGGACGCCTATCCTGCCGTTTTCCCTGTCTATGCTTTGAATTATGCCTATGTCGCCGTTGAAGACTCCCTGACCCTGTTTAAAGTCTTTGATGTCGGTCCATTCGAGGGAGTAGTCGTTCTTGGTCTGTATCACCTTGTCGCCGAGCCTGAAGCTGCGCTCGCCGATGCTCAGCTCCGGCTTGAGCTCCGAGGGCGGGTTCAGGACGGCCTGAAGCTCTCTGTTCAGGTTCCTGCTGCCCAGTATCTCCCTCTTGGTCGGGGTCAGGACCTGGATATCGGAGAAGGGGTCGAGCTCGCTGTAAAAGGCGGGGAGCCTCCTCACGCAGAGGTCCTTTATGAGCTGCAGGGCTTCTGCCTGGTCCTGCTTTTCCATGAAGAAGAAGTCGCTGTTCTTCTCGTTGAAGCGGGGGTAATCTCCCCTGTTTACAGCGTGGGCGTTGGTGATGATGGCGCTCTCGCCGGCCTGGCGGAAGATCTCGGTGAGCTTGACGGAGTGTATGGTGTCGCTCTCGATGATGTCTTTGAGGACGCTGCCCGGCCCCACGGAGGGCAGCTGGTCAGCGTCTCCCACCATGATGAGCCTGGTACCCGGCCTGACGGCCGCAAGCAGGGCTGAGAACAGTATGATATCCACCATGGACATTTCGTCCACTATGACGCAGCCGCAGTCCAGAGGGTTGTCCTCGTCCCTCATGAAGCGCATCCTGTCCTCGCCCTCAAGGTAGGTGGCTTCCAACAGGCGGTGGACGGTTGAAGCGCCGCGGCCGGTGGCCTGGGTCATGCGCTTGGCGGCCCTTCCTGTGGGAGCGGCCAGCAGGGTCTTTACGCCCGCCCCGTCCAGTATGGCCAGCAGGGTGTTGATTATCGTGGTCTTTCCGGTGCCCGGACCTCCGGTGATCACCGAGACCCCGTTCTCTAGGGAAGAGACCACGGCGGCCTTCTGCTTTTCCGAAAGAGTGATGCCGCTCTGCTTTTCGCTGAGCTTTATGAGGTAATCGGCATCGCCGCTTAAATGGGCCAGAGGCGAGTGGGCGAGGGAAAAGAGCTTTGCTGCAGACTGCTGCTCCAGCTCGTGGAGGTACCAGTGCATGAGTATGACCGAGCCTGCCAGATTCTCCTTGACCAGAAGTCCGTCCAGCGCCAGATCGAATATGGCCGAAGCTACGGTCTCGCGGCTCACGTCCAGCCTTTTGGCCAGCTCTTCGGTGAATTCGTCCTCTTTGGCGAAGGTGCTTCCCTCTTCGCTGAGCTCGTTCATGGCAAAGAGCACAGCGCTCCTGACGCGCCTGGGATCGTCCGCCTCTATACCCAGCTGCCTGGCTATGGCGTCCGCTCTCGCAAAGCCGAAGCCCCTGGCTTCCTCAGCCAGCCGGTAGGGATCTTCTGTGACTACGGAGACCGCGGCGGGACCGTAGGTCTTAAAGAGCCTCATGCAGACCGCGGTGCTTATGCCGAAGGGGGCAAGGGTCATGACCAGATCGGCGTAGCTCTTGTGCTCGCTGTAGCCCTCCCTTATGGAAGCAGCCTTTTTCTTACCTATGCCTGGGACCTGCGTGAGCTTCTCAGGATGATTTTTGATCACGTCGGCGGTCTCGGGACCGAAGAATCCGACTATGGTCTGCGCAAGAGCGGGCCCTATGCCTTTTATTACCCCGCTCCCGAGAAAAGAGGCCATGGATTCGGCGCTGTCGGGAGCAAGCTCCCTGAAATATGAGAAGGCGAACTGCCTTCCGAAGCGGGGGTGCTCCTTAAACTCCCCCTCCAGCTCGTAGCGCCTCCCTTTGGAAGCGCCGGGCAGGACCCCTGCCGCTGTTATGAGCCCCCGGGCGCACGAAAAGGAGAACACCGAGTAGCCGTTGTCCTGGTTTTGGAATATGATCTTTTCGACGCTGCCCTCAAAGGCTTCCTTCATAAGACCTTACTTCTTGCTGCCCGAAAAGCTGGGCTTATACAGGGTGCGGCCGTCCAGGGTGCGCACCCTCTCGGAGAATTCGCCGGGCTTCACCGGCACCAGGGCTTCCTCAAAGTCGAAGAGCTTGGCGTCGGTCATGTCGAGGTAATGGAGCAGCTCTGCCTCGGCGAATAGAGGCTTCACGGGGCTTCCGAATTCGGGCTCGTAGTGATGGGAAAGTATCATGTGTTCCAGCATGATCTTCTTTTCTTCGCTTATCCCCAGTTCTTCCGCCATCTTTTCGACGGCCTTGACGCCCTGGGCTATGTGGCCCAGCATCTTGCCCTCGAAGCTGTAGCCGGGGGAAACGCCCAGCTCGTTGGACTGCAGCTCGTTGAGCTTTTCCATGTCGTGGAGTATCACCCCGCAGACCACCCAGTCCTTCTTGAGGAAGGTATAGACGTCGCAGGCCTTTTCGCCCATCATCAGCATCCGCTTGATGTGGTAGAGCAGTCCGCCCAGCTCGGCGTGGTGGTTCCTCATGGCGGCGGGATAGTAGAGCAGCCTCTTCTTGTTGTCCCTTAAGAACTTGACCGCCATGGATTTGAGCTCTTCGTCGCCTATGCTTATGGCCTTGGCCAGTATGTACTGGTACATGGCCTCGGGATCCTCGGGGGCCGCCTTGACATAGTCGTTCATGTCCAGCTGGTCGGTCTCGGGATCGTATTTGCGTATCTTTCCTATGCGCAGCTGCTTGATGCCGTTCCACTCTATGACCTGGCCCCTGACCTTGACCATGTCGCCCTCGGAAAGAGCGCTTAAGGTGACCGACTCGTCGTCCCCAACGTCCCACTTTTTTCCGTTGATCTCACCGCTGCTGTCGCCCAGGGTGACGTCCAGGTACTGCTTGGAATTGGCGCCGGTCTTGAGTCCCAGGGCTTTTACCATGAAGAATTCGGTGATCGAGCTTCCGGTCTCAAGATCCGATATGTAAAACTGCTTGCTCATGTCTTGTCTGTCTCCTGTAATTTGTTTTTTCTCGGACATTATATTATATACCCTCGCGCCGGGCTTTGAAAATCTTTTTAAGGAGCCCCGCTTCTCTTGCCACGGAGGCGGTTTTGTGCTTTAATTTTTGGGTAGATCTATCGTTACGATCCATCGGAGGAGGTGATCTCGATGAGCGAATTCGTTATCAAGGCCGCGGCTTTAAGCCCGAGGCTGGCCCTTGCCAATCCTTTAAAGAACGCGGAGCGTCAGGCCGCGGCGGCAGAAAAGGCGGCGGCGGAAGGCTGCAATTTCATAGTATTCCCGGCCATGAGCCTCTGCGGGGCGACCTGCGGAGACCTGCTGTATTCCCCGGTCCTTCTGGGAGCTCAGGATGAGGCCCTGGCGCTTCTTGCCGAAAAGACGGCAAAGCTCGACGCCGTCATAGTCACGGGAGCCGCCGGCGCTTTCGCGGAAAGCCTCGTCTTCGTGATATACAAGGGACAGACCTGTCTCGCGGCGGGAGAGACCTTCACTTCCGACGATATGCCCGGCCTTCCCTTTGATTTTATGGTAATAAATGGTAATTGTCAAGAGGAAAGTGCCGGGACCGCAAAGGGTCTTCCCGCCGCCTTCCTCGACGCGAAGCCCCTTACCGCGGAGGACCTGAGGCTGCGCCCCTATCATATATCCGGGCTCAGCGGCATGCTTGGCTGCGGCATAGTCTACGCCAACGCGGGCCCCGGAGAGAGCAGCGGCGAAGGGATATACGGAGGCGAGTGCATCATAGCGATAAATGGGAAAGTCCTGGCCGCCTCTCCCCTTCTCAAAAGGGACGGAAGCTGCGCCCTCAGCGTCCTTTCCGATGAGATCCCGGCCTGCCGCAAGGTCGATGAGCCCTTCGCTTTCACAAAGAAGGATCCCTTCGTGCCCAGAGGCGAAAAGAACGCCGAGGAATACTGCGCCCTCATCCTTGAGATGCAGGCCGCTGCCCTGGCGGAAAGGCTCGAAAGGTCCTACTCCCGCAAGGCCATAGTGGGGGTCAGCGGAGGGTCTGACTCGACCCTGGCCCTGCTGGCTTCGGCGAGAGCCATGGAGCTTCTCGGAAGGCCCGCTTCCGAGGTACTGGCCATAACAATGCCGGGTTTCGGCACCAGCTCCCGCACCAAGGGCAACGCCTGGGCCATGATGGAGGCCCTGGGCTGCGAGACCAGGGAGATACCCATAGGCCCCGCGGTGCTGCAGCACTTTAAGGACATAGGCCAGGACCCCGAAAACAGGGACGTGACCTACGAGAACGCCCAGGCCAGAGAGAGGACCCAGATACTGATGGATCTTGCCAACAAGGACGGCGGACTGGTGGTCGGCACGGGGGACATCTCCGAATCGTCTCTCGGCTGGTGCACCTATAACGGCGACCACATGGCCATGTACTCGGTCAACTGCGGCCTCACCAAGGGCCTGGTCAAGAGGACCATAAAGGCGGCGGCGGACATGCTGAGAGAAGGCACTTCCCCCTTCGGCCCCGACAAGGACGCCGAAAAGCTGGCAGCCTGCCTTTACGACGTGCTCGATACCCCGGTGTCTCCGGAGCTTCTTCCCACCGACAGCAAGGGCAACATAGCCCAGAAGACCGAGGACAAGGTCGGGCCTTACGAGCTCCACGACTTCTTCCTCTATCACATACTGATGGACGAAGCGCCTTCCGCGATACTTAAAGACGCAAAAAAAGCCTTCGCGGGAAGCTATTCCGCGAAGGAAGTTGAAAAATGGCTGAAAGTGTTCACAAGCCGCTTCTTCAGCCAGCAGTTCAAGAGGAGCTGCTGTCCCGAAGGTCCCAGGCTGGTGCAGGTGAGCCTGTCCCCGAGAGGCGCCTGGAACATGCCCAGCGACGCCGACGGAAGCCTCTGGAAGGAGCTCCGCTGAGGGTCTAGACCACTACCCTGTTCCTGCCCTCCCCCGCCGCTTTGAAGTAAGCGGCAAGCTCAAAGGGAGAGAAAACGCCCAGATCCGTTACCACTCCGCTGACCAGTTCGGGAGGGGTCACGTCGAAGGCTGGGTAATAGCCCCTGACGCCTTCGGCTGCGGTCCTGACCCCCATGGCCATGAGGCTCTCTTCGGGGTCCCTCATCTCTATGGTCACGGTATCGACAGTCGGATGACCGGGATCAGGCGCTCCGGTCACGTAATACGGTATACCGAAATATTTTGCGCTTATGGCGTTCTGAAGGGTCCCGACTTTGTTCACCACATGTCCGTCGCAGCATATGGCGTCGGCGGCGGTGGTGAACACGTCGATCCCTTCTTTTTTCATGACAAAAGCCGCCATGTTGTCGGTTATGACGGTGACGTCAAAGCCCATGTCGCGGCAGCAGGTGGCTGTGAGGCGGGCGCCCTGAAAGAAGGGCCTGGTCTCCGGGCAGAAGAGGCGTATGTCTTTGCCTCTTTTTTTGCACTCTTTGAGCATCATGCCTATGATGGTCTCGGCGAAGCAGTGGGTCATGACGGCTCCCTTATCGGGAAACCTCTCCACAAGGTGCTCTGCTATGCGGCCGATCTGCGCGTAGCGCTCGTCGTTCATCTCTATGACCCTGTCCCTCACCGCAAGGGAGGCGTCCCGGCCCTCAAGTATGGCCTTTTCGGCGGCCTTATACGCCTCGCCGCAGACTATCTCCATGCGCTTCGCGGTGGTGGGACGGGCGTGGGCTATTGTATATGCCGCCTTCTTAAGGTATTCGAGCCCGGCTTCGGGCTTCATATCCCTGCATTCCCAAGCGGCCAGGGCCATGCCCATGGGGGCCGCGGTGTAGGGCCCCGCGCTCTGGGTCACCATGTCCTTTATGGCCTTTGCGACCTCTTCGTGGGTACTGCAGGTGACGAACTCGGTCTTCGCGGGGTATATGCGGCGGTCCAGTATGCGCACGGCCCCGTCCTCGTACCAGGCTATGTTCTCGTATCTGAGCATGAAGGCAAGGCCTTCGTCCTGTCTTACCATAATGCCTCCGGGCTATATCTCCTCGAGCCTGTAGATGTCGGTGCGGCGCTGCTTCAGCAGGGGGATCTGCTCCCTCGCGGCTTCGACGACGCTCATGTCGAGCTCGGCGACCTGCACGCCCTCCTTCTCGTCCATCTCGGTCACTATCGCGCCCCAGGGATCGACAACTATGCTGTGGCCCCAGGCGTGATAGGAGCTCTCGGGGTCGAGGCAGGGGGAGGTCGCGATCATGTAGACCTGGTTGAACATGGACTGGGACCTGTGGCAGAGCTCCCAGGCTCTCGGGCCGGTGGTGGTGTTGAAGGCCGCGGGGCAGAGTACTGCCACGGCGCCCTTGAGGGCCATCAGTCTAACCAGCTCGGGGAAGCGTATGTCGTAGCATATGCAGAGGCCCATTTTGCCGAATTCGGTGTCGAACACGGTGACCCGGTCGCCGGCGGTCAGGGTCTCGGACTCCATGAAGCGCTGCCCGCCCTTGACGTCTATGTCGAAGAGGTGCATCTTGCGGTGCTTGGCCAGCCTCTCGCCGTTCCTTCCGAAGACGTAGGCGCAGTTGTACACCCTGCCCTCTTCGTCCAGCTCGGGTACGGAGCCGGCGGAAAGGTATATGCCGTACTTTTTCGCGAGGGCCGAGGCTCTCTCGGTCATCTCGCCGCCGTCAAGCTGGCCGTATACGGGGAAGTTCTTAGTCTCGTAGGGGCAGCAGAACATCTCGGGAAGGCAGAGCATGTCGGCTCCGGCCTCCTTCGCCATCCTGCAGTACTCCTCGACCTTTTCGAACGCCGGTCCTATCTCGGTGAGCACCTTGAGCTGGGCCTGAAATACCTTGAATTTGTCCATGTTTATCTCCTTTCGCCGCCGTATAAGGCGGTTTTCTTCCGTTTTCTTGATTTTAGCAGAAAAACGGGGCTTTGAAAACCTGCAATACGGCGGGGACAGCGCTCCCGCGCCGCGTTTTTCACCCGCGCGGCATCGGTCTCCCCGGCGGCCGCGCCGCCCCCTTGCCGCCCAAAGATCATGTAATATAACTTTAACTTTACATCTTCTTCCCATGTGCTATCATATTATCCGCACCGACCTGGTGCATCCTCGCGGGGGCGTAAAGGTTTCGACGGGGGTGCCGAAGCCGGGTAAGCGAGCCGCAGTCGGTCTCAGCTGCGCTAAAATGAGTCCCGTTTAAAAAGAAACGACAGAAACAACAACAGACTCGCATTCGCTGCCTAGTTAGCAGCCTGCGCGTCGGCCGGAGTTCGCCTGCAGGCTCCGTAACCGGCGTCGACTATGCAGGAAAACCCGCAGGGATCTCCCGGTACCTGCGAGAGCTACGGGATAGAGGCTCCCTCAGTCTGCTGACGGACGGCCGGAGCATCGAAACATAAACCATCAGCTGCGCTCGGAGAAAACCTTGCGGAAGTGCTTTCGGACGTGAGTTCGATTCTCACCGCCTTCACCACAATATAAAGCCCGGGATCCAGGCGGTTCCGGGCTTTTTGTTGGATTTTTAAGTTTTTCGGATCATCAGCGCTTTCCGAAGACGCTCTCTGCAAGCGGATGCTTCCACGTGGCGGCAAGGCGCGGGTCGTTGCTGCACAAATGGATCATCAGCCGGAAGACATCGTCTGCCGGAGCGCCCAGCTCAGCTGCGATCTCCTGCGCAGTCATCTGGCGCTCGGAAGCCAGGAGCAGCTCCGCCGCCCGGCTCTTAAGATCGATCAGTCCGCCCGCGGCCTTCTTTCCGAATTCGACGGCAGGCTGGTGATAGGCGTTGATTCCGATCATTACGGCATACATTCCGACTGCCCGCTCGAAGACGGCGATCAGCTGGCCCACATGGTAGGCGTTTACCTCGGGTACGGTCAGTATGAAGGTGCGTTTGCCGTGATCCTCCAGCGCCTTCTTGGTGCCAAGCATAAAGGCGTTCAGGTAGTCGCCGCTGGTGCTGCCTTCCCCGACGGTCATGGAAGCGCCGCCGCGGTCCTTCAGCACCTGGATGAAGGTGACGAAGATATTGTCAGGCCCTCCGACCAGCTGCTGCACGTAGGAATGCTGGTCGCTGGTCCCCTTGTTGCCCATCACGGCAAGGCCCTGATGCACGGGGTTCCCCGCCAGGTCATACTCCTTGCCCAGCGACTCCATAAGCAGCTGCTGCAGGTATTTCGCGAAGAGCATCAGGGAATCCTTGTAGGGCAGCACGACCTGGGTGACCCCGCCCCGGCCTTCGCTGCAGCGATACCAGGAGAGCGCCAGAAGAAGCGCCGGGTTCTCAGCGATGTTTTCCGCTCTTCCAAGCCTGTCGCAGTCGGCCGCTCCGGCAAGGAAGCTGTCGATATCTATGCCTTTGAGCGCCAGGGGAAGCAGGCCCACCGCGGACATGACGCTGGTGCGCCCTCCGACCCAGTCCCACATGGGGAAGCGGTCAAGCCAGCCTTCGCTTTCAGCCGCAGCGTCGAGCTTGCTGCCGGCTCCGGTCACGCAGACGGCGTGCTTCGCGAAGTCGAGCCCGTTCGCCTCATAGAAGGCTTTCGCCTCGGCCATGCAGTTGCGGGTCTCGATCGTCCCGCCGCTCTTGGATATGATGACGGTGAGCACCGCGTCCAGGTCGGGCTTTAACGCCGCGAAGATCTTGTCCATGCCCGCGGGATCCGTGTTATCGAGAAAATAAAGATCCATGGGGTCATCCGCGGCGCCAAGGGCGTCAGCGACGAACATGGGACCAAGGCTGCTGCCTCCGATGCCGCCTACAAGCGCGTGCCTGAACACATCGCCCCGCTCGGTCCTTATTTTCCCGCTGTGCACGTCAGCGGCAAAGCGTCTGACTTTTTCAACGCAGTCCTCTATCTCTTTCCGCAAGGCCGGAGTCGGCGCCAGCTGAGGCGCCCGCAGCCAGTAATGGCCTACCATACGGCCTTCATCCGGGTTGGCTACGGCGCCGGCTTCCAGCTCCTTCAGCCCCGTGAGGGCGTCGGAGATCTTCTGCCGCATCGAATCCAGAAAAGCTTCGTTTAAGTCCATGCCGCTCCAATCTGCCATCAGACCGGTCTGCGGCGCGTAAAACATGGTCTTTTCCCATCCCTTATCCATTTTATTCACCTCTTGTTTTCGCG
>JAFRWQ010000055.1 GCA_017437925.1 Bacillota bacterium | reverse complement strand
CATGTGCATGAGCACCGCGTACTGGACGACGTTCCAGTTGTTGGCCACCAGCACGTCCTGGGAGCGCTGGTTGAGTATGGCGTTGAGCCTGTTTCCGGTCACGTTGAAGGTCATGCTGTAGGCGCAGGGCTCAAGGCCCATCTCCGACAGGTCCTGAAAATTGTATATGTTGGTCATGATGCGGCGGCTGTAGGGGTTGTTCTTAAGCTGCCACAGCACGTTGTCCACCTGGTCCATATCGCCCTGGGGAAACCTGTATTTAAGGCCCAGCTGGTAGCCGTAGGCCTTGCCTATGGTCCCGTCCTCTCCGGCCCAGGCGTCCCAGATGTGGCTCCTCATGTCGGCCACCCTGTTGGACTTCTTCTGCCATATCCAGAGTATCTCGTCTATGCAGTTCTTCATGGGGGTGCGGCGCAGGGTGAGGGCCGGGAACTCCTCCGAGAGGTCGTAGCGGTTCACTATGCCGAAGAGCTTTCTGGTGTGGGCGGGGGACCCGTCGTCGGCCCATTTCGCCCTTACTTTCTGTCCTTCGGTCGAAAAACCGTTGTCCAGTATGTTCCTGCACATATCCCTGAAGATATCATCTGCTTTGCTCATTTTGTCCTCCTTGGGCCGTAAGGCTAGGCCCTGGGCCTTCCGGCTCTCTTCCAGCTTGTGATCACCCAGAGGGAGACCAGCAGGCAGATGACGGAATTGACGCGCCAGGCGGTGTTGTAGCTGCTGTAAGTGAGAAGGTATCCGAACATGAGAGGTCCCACCGCCCTGCCGACGGCTCTTGCGATCTCATAGAGGGACTGGCATCTGGCCACGTGGCTGGGGGGCGAGTTGGCCGCGATGAAGGAGCCGGCTCCGGTGGAGATCAGTATCTCGCCCAGGGTCCAGACTATGGCGCCGGTGACTACCATGAAGGGGAACTTCATGAAGCTGTAGGAACCGTAGCCTATGGCGTAGAGGCAGGTGCCTATGGCCATGTTGACGAAGTGGTGGTTCTTCCTGGTGAGACTCAGCAGGAAGGGTGTGCAGAGCACTATTACTATGCCGTTGGTGGTCCATACGAAGCCGGAGTAGCGGGAGGACACCTCGAGGCCGAAGAGGTCGGTGGTCTGCATGGAGAGCATGAAGTTGGTCATCTGGTAGCAGATGGAGACGGTGGCGAGGGCCAGGATGAAGGTGCGAAGAAGCTTGTGCTCGTTGATGACCGAAAGCAGGCTCTGCTCCCTCTCGGGGGCGAGGGGGGCCTTTTGAGCCGCGGGCTCCGCCGCCTTTTCGGCCTTTTCCTTCATCATCCTCTGCTCGGCGGCCTTCCTGAGAGCCTCGGACCTGCTGTAGTTCTCGCTGACGTTCAGGGCGAAGAAGGCGATGCCGGCTCCCACCAGTATGGACTGGATCATGTAGGTCCACTCCATGTGGCTGTAGAATATCATGCCTCCTATGGCGGGGCCGATGGCGACTCCCACGTTGTTGCTCAGATACATGAGGGAGAAGCATTCCCTGGGCCTCTCGGGATCCATGGAGTCGGATACCATGGCGGAAAATACCGGGTTGCCCACGGAAGAGAAGAAATTCGCCATGATAAGCAGAAGTATCATTATCCTCCTGCGGCAGAGGAAGGCGCTTATGAAATGGGTGGTGATCTGAAGGATGTAGGCGCCGACGCAGACCTTCTTGCGGCCGTAGATGTCGGCGAGATGCCCTCCCGAAAGCTGGCCCGCTATTGAGCAGATGGCCATGGCCAGCATGACCCAGGCTACCTGGACCTCGGTAAGCCCCAGTATGCTGCGGAGTATAAGGGAAGAGAAGGCAAAGGTCATGCTTCCCACGCCCATGATGATCTTGCATGTGCAGATCAGATATATCTGCTTCGGAAGCCCTCTGAACTGGTCAAGATACTTCACTCTTTTATTTCCTCTTTTCCGCTCTCGGTGAAAAGGGCCGCTTCTTCCATGAGGGCCGCGGCTCTTTCCCTTTCGCCCCTGAGCCAGAGCCAGCCCAGCAGCGCTT
>JAFRWQ010000054.1 GCA_017437925.1 Bacillota bacterium | reverse complement strand
TGCCTTCGGCCCTGCTCTGCGAGGAGCTGGCTAAGGTGATCACCGACGATCCCGGGCTCCTGGCTTTTCTCATACGCTTTTTCAGCGAGGGCAGGGCGCTGAGCGGAGGCGAGGTCGTCGAAGAGGACAGGGGGGCCATGGCGGGCCTTCCCCTCTCGGCTTTCTGCGCCAACATCTATCTCGCTTCAGTGGACAGGCATTTCACGGAGAGGGGAGTCCCTTACTTCCGCTATTCCGACGACGTTCTGATGATGTTCGGCTCCATGGAAGAGCTGGAAGAAGGCCTTTCGGAATTCAAAGCCCTGATCAGAGAAAAGGGCCTCGAGCTCAACCCCGACAAGCTGGCGGTCTCAAAGCCCGGCGAAGCCTGGGATTTCCTCGGCTTCAAGTACAAAGGGGGAAGGCTCGGACTCTCCGACGCAGCCCTCATGAAGATGAAGGCCCGGATCAGGCGCAAGGCCAGGGCCCTCTACCGCTGGCGGCTGCGCAAGGACGCTTCCTACGAGAGGACGGCGGCCGCCATGATAAGAAAGTTCAACCGCAAGTTCTACGATCCCGAGGGGGAGGGCGACTTCACCTGGAGCCGCTGGTTCTTCCCCCTGCTCACCGAGACCGGGGGCCTTCACGCCATAGACGAGTATCTTGTCTCGAACCTTCGCTGGCTGTACAGCGGAAGGCAGGCCAAGGCCAATTACGAGGTGAGCTACGCAAAGTTAAAGGAGCTGGGCTTCAGAAGCCTGGTCAACGAATACTACAAATTCAAGAAGGAGGAAAGGGAGCCGAAGGAGCTCCCCCAAAGCTGACATGAAGATGGGACTTTTTGACGTCATAGGGCCCGTTATACACGGACCCTCCAGCAACCACACCGGAGGAGTGAACCGCCTGGGCTACCTGGCCTACTGCTTTATGGGGAAGACCCCGAAGCACGTTCACTTCCTCTGCCATCCCCTCAATATCACCGGCTACAGCGGCCAGCACACCGACGTGGCCCTGCTGGCGGGCTGCCTGGGCATAAGGGAATACGATCCCCGCTCGGCGAAGGCCATGGATCTGGCGGTCCAGCAGGGGCTTACCTTCGATTTTTCGGCCCTGGACGAGTCGGTTCACCGTAATTCGTATTATGTACACGCCGACGTGGACGGCTTCCCCTGGGAGATAGACGGAACCAGCCCCGGCGGAGCCTTCATAGGCATAAGCGCCGTCAACGGAGTGCCCGTGGACTACGACGGCTCGGGCTGGATATATTACTTCGGAGACCCGGGCCTTAAGCTCGATAAAGAAGAAGCAGAGGCGATAGTAAAAAGCCTTGGAATTTCGGCGGTCTCGGTAGCCTGCGGCCCCCACGCGGGCCTTGGACAGGTCCTCGTCGAGATCCCCGATGCCCTGAGCGAAGAAAAGACGGATGCCCTCGAAAAGGCCCTCTGCCCCGGAGGCGCTGAGGTCAAAAGGGTCGTTCCTCCCATCAGAAACATAGTCGTGAGGGCCGGCTCGGTGCCCTGCTACTCGTCCTTCGCCGAGATGGTCGAAGACGCCGAAAAGATAGGCATATTCGAAGCCGCCTGCAAATAAGAGGCATCCTTAAGCGGCGCCTCCCCCGAAAGGATAATGGAGGAAGCGCTTATGGAGCTTGAAGTCGAGGAGATATCGACGGCAAGAGGCCTTCAGGGAGACAACGACCTCATAGCGGGCTTTGCGGGAGGAAGCGACGCCAAAAAGCTTACCGAGCTCGGCGCTTCGGGAAGGTCCATCTGCGGGCCCGTCTTCAACTCCGCCATGGCCAAGTCCCTTGCGATGGCCGAGATCAGCGCCAGCGCGGGCAGGATAGTGGCAAGCCCCACCTCCGGCTCCGCCGGCACTCTGCCGGGCACCGTCTTCGCCGCCGCCGAGCGCTTCGGATCCTCAAGAGAAGAGCAGGCCAAAGCCTACGCGGTCGCCGCCCTCATGGGCTGCCTCATGAGCAAGGAGTGCATGTTCACAGGCTCCGGAGGAGGCTGCATGGGCGAGGTAGGCTGCGCCGCCGCCATGGCTGCCGCGGCGGCCTGCTACCTGGCCGGAGGGACTCCGACCCAGATAGTCAACGCCTGCGCCATAGCCTTAAAGAACAGCTTCGGCCTCACCTGCGACCCGGCGGCTCCCCCGGTCGAGATACCCTGCATCAAGAGGAACGCCATGGGCGCTGCCCTTGCCCTCATGGGCGCTGAACTGGGACTCGCGGGGGTCGAGAGCGCCGTGCCCATGGACGACGTGATCGTAGCCTTCAGGAACATACAGGACAATCTGCCGGTCTGCATGAGGGCAGGCGGAAACGGAGGTCTTTCCATGACCGCCACCGGCCGCCGCATGCAAAAAGAGTGGAACGAGAAGGTCGCCTCCATGGTGAGGGCGGAGAGGTAAATCCCCCGGCCGAAAGCATCGCAAGCATCAGACAGCATACAAAAAAGCCGGCCCCAAAGGCCGGCTTTTCAACGCTTTCCGCTATTTCAGCAGGGTCAGGACCCTGTGCATATTGCTTATCTCGACCTTATTGCCGCCCCGCACCTTTTCGCCGTCCAGCGACCAGTAGAGCTTTCTCGGCATGGTGAAGCTCACCTTAGAAGCCTTGAAATACTCGAAGACGTCGGACGAAAAGTCGGAGCTGAAAATGCCGGTGACCAGGTTGCTGAAGTCGAGGGGGGTCTCGGGGTATTTGACCAGTATGATCTCGAAAAGCCCGTCGTCAAGGCCTATCTCATCCTCTTTGAGCTTTACTATGCCGCCCACCGAGCGGGTGTTGCTCACGCTGCCGAAGATGTAATTGCCGCTGCAGCTTACGCCCTCGGCCTCGACGCTCACCTTGTAGGGGGTGATGCTCGAAAGGTCCTTGATGCCCTCGATGATGTAGGCCATGTGGCCGACTATGTTCTTGAGATCCTGGGGGGCCGAGTAGGAGGCCTGGGTGAAGGCTCCGAAAGAGGCTATGTACGAGAAATAGTGCTCTTCCATGAAGCGCCCCAGGTCTATCGCCATGCCTTCCGATCTCACAATGGCTTCCGCCGCCTTCTCGGGGTCTGTGCTTATGCCCAGGGTGGCCGCGAAATCGTTGGTGCTTCCGCAGGGAACGTAGCCCAGGGGCAGTATTCCTTCCTTTGAACCCATCAGACCGCTGATGGTCTCGTT
>JAFRWQ010000053.1 GCA_017437925.1 Bacillota bacterium | reverse complement strand
TTACATGACCCTCTATCCGGGCCTTGCGATCATGATCACAGTGCTTTCACTCAATCTTCTGGGCGACGGCTTAAGAGACGCCCTCGACCCGAAGCTCAAGAACTAAGGAGGTCTTTCATATGAGCAATATTAACGATGAAGTCCTCAGAGTTGAAGACCTTACAGTCTATTATGAGCTTGAGGAAGAGACGGTAAAAGCGGTAAACAACATCAGCTTTTCCCTGAACAAGGGCGAGACCATAGGCCTGGTGGGAGAGACCGGAGCGGGCAAGACAACCACGGCCCTGGCCCTTCTGAGGCTGGTCCCCGATCCCCCCGGGGTCATAAAGAGCGGCAAGATCACCGTATGCGGAAACGACATGCTGGAGGTCCCCGTCGCGAAGCTGGAGGAGATCAGAGGAAAGGATATCGCCATGATATTCCAGGATCCCATGACCTCCCTCAACCCGGTGTTCCCGGTGGGCGAGCAGATCGCCGAATCCATCGAGATACACGAAAAGCTGGGCAAGCACGAAGCCTACGAAAAGGCTCTGGACATGCTCGAGATGGTAGGCATCCCCAGGGAGAGAGGCTCCGAGTATCCCCATCAGTTCTCCGGCGGCATGAAGCAGAGGGTGGTCATAGCCATCGCTCTCGCCTGCCAGCCCCAGCTGCTGATAGCGGACGAGCCCACCACCGCCCTTGACGTTACCATTCAGGCCCAGGTCCTCGACCTGATCAAGAACCTGAAGGACAAGCAGGGCACCTCGGTCATCATGATAACCCACGACCTGGGCATAGTCGCCGAGACCTGCGACAAGGTCGCGGTAATGTACGCCGGCCGCATCATCGAGACCGGAAACCTGGACGAGGTGTTCAACTACACCCTCCATCCCTACACCGAGGGTCTGTTCAACTCCCTGCCCAACATCAACGACAGGAAGGCCGAGCTGAAGCCCATACACGGACTGATGCCCGATCCCACCAACCTGCCTCCCGGCTGCGCCTTCGAGCCCCGCTGCGAATATGCATGCGAGGCCTGCAAGACCCAGCTTCCCGAGCTCGTCGGCTTTACCGAGACCCACAAGGCGGCCTGCCTGAGATATCAGGAAGAGGGCTTCCATATAGCAAGGGGGAAGAAGCATGAGTAAGACAATGGTAGAGGTCAAAAATCTGACCAAGTATTTCAAGACCCCCAAGGGCATGCTTCATGCCGTAGACGGCGTAAACTTCTCCATCGACGAGGGCAAGACCCTCGGCGTGGTAGGAGAGTCGGGCTGCGGCAAGTCCACCACCGGACGCTGCATATTAAGGCTCATCGAGCCCACCGACGGCACCGTCCTCTTCGACGGCCAGGACGTTACGAAGATGAACAACAGGCAGCTTCACGACATGCGTCAGAAGATGCAGATCATCTTCCAGGATCCCTTCTCCTCTCTGGACCCCAGAAAGACAGTGGCCCAGACCATACAGGAGCCCATGAAGGAGTTCAACATCGTCCCCAAGGACCAGCTCCACAAGAAGACCCAGGAGCTGATGGATATGGTAGGTCTGGCCAACAGGCTTATAAACACCTATCCCCATGAGCTGGACGGCGGCCGCAGACAGCGTATCGGAGTGGCGAGGGCCATATCCCTCAACCCCAAGTTCATAGTCTGCGACGAGCCGGTCTCCGCTCTGGACGTATCCATTCAGGCTCAGATACTGAACCTGCTGAAGGAGCTCCAGAGGAACCTGGGCCTCACCTACATGTTCATTACCCACGACCTGTCGGTCGTAAACCACTTCTCCGACGACATCGCCGTAATGTATCTGGGCCAGCTGGTAGAGAAGGCTCCCTCAGAAGAGCTCTTCGCCAACCCGGTCCACCCCTACACCCAGGCTCTGCTGTCGGCCATTCCCATCCCCGAGGTGGGAGGACCCAAGAGAGAGAGGATACTGCTCAAGGGCGAGATCACCTCTCCCGTCAACCTTCCCGACGAGTGCCGCTTCGCCAAGCGCTGCAACTTCTCCTGCGAGGACTGCAGAAAGAGCGATCCCAAGCTGGTCGAGATCAAGCCCGGACACTTCGTCGCCTGCCACAGGTGGGAAGAGTTCGCAAATCTTTAAAAGAAATGATGTCGGGCTGTGCGGCGCTTTATGCCGTACAGCTTGGCAATTTTTAATGTGAACACAACAGGAGATCGCCATATGGAAGCTAAAGATAAGGATATTCTGAGCTATATAGAGTCGATAAAAGACGAGATAGATAAGCTTGCTCTTGATAACCACGCCCATCCCAAGATCTGTTACGAAGAATATACCGCCATGGACCTGGTGGCCGGGCTCTGCGAAAAGCACGGCTATAAGGTGCAAAGAGGCTACGCCGGCGTCGAGACCTCCATGAGGGCCGACGCGGAGGGCCTTCCCGGAGGGCCCAGAGTGGCCTTCCTCGCCGAGTACGACGCTCTTCCCGGCTGCGGGGAAGAGGGGGGACCCGGCCACGGCTGCGGCCACAACCTCATCGCCGCCTGCTCCACGGCTGCGTTCCTTGCCCTGGCTTCGGTCATAAAAGACCTTAAAGGCTCGGTCTGCCTCATCGGGACTCCCGCTGAAGAAGGGGGAGGAGGCAAGATAAAGCTCCTGGCCAACGGAGGCTTTAAGGACGTAAACTACGCCCTCATGATGCATCCTTCGAGCGGGGGCGTTAAGGCCAACCTGGTGGGCAGGGGAGGAAGAGCCAGCTGCGACGTCAAGGTGAAGTTCTTCGGCAAGGCAGCCCATTCCTCAAGACCCGTGAACGGCATCAACGCCTTAAACGGTGTGATCAGCCTGTTCAACCATATCGACATGCTTCGCCCCACCTTCGATCCCCAGGACAACATCAACGGGATCATAACAAGCGGAGGCGTCGCGTCCAACATAATCCCCGAGTTTGCCGAGGCGGAGTTCTGCGTCAGGGCCGACACCATGCACAGGATAGAGGAGCTCAACGCCATCATCGAAAAGTGCGCCGCGGCTTCATCCGCTCTTACGGGCGCCCGCTATGAGCTTGAAAAGGGCGACATCTCGGCGGAACGCTATCCCAACAGGCCCATGAACCAGGCCTTTAAGGACGCCATGGAGGCTCAGGGCGTCGAGATGTGCTGGCCCGATCCCAGGATGCAGTACGGCTCCTCCGACGTGGGCAATGTCTCCATCGTGATGCCCATAATCCACGATTATCTGTCCATCACTGACGACAGGAGCGTACAGGCCCACAACCGCAGCTTCACCGTCGCCGCCCGCCAGCCCGAGGCTCTTGAGATGGCAAGAAAGGGTGCCGCGGGGCTTGCCCGGGTCGGCCTTAAGCTTCTCTCGGACGAAGCCTTCAGAGCCGAGGCTGACGAGTACCACAGGAACCAGATACCGGACTTCTACAAGTAGTTCTGCAGTACTGAAGCGGCAGGACCCTGCAGCGATTGAACGCGGGCATACTGCCGATGCGTGTCCGCCGCATCGGGGACACGCTCCCGCTCAGCGCGGGTACCCCGAGCGGGCCCTCGTCGGAGCCTTTTTCGCAGGATATTCATCCGCTCTTCGCGGTTATCACCGCTCAGTCACGGTGAATATCCATGCAAAAGTCTTCTCCTCGCACTAAGCTCTTCGGCGTACTT
>JAFRWQ010000052.1 GCA_017437925.1 Bacillota bacterium | reverse complement strand
TACGAGACCGGCCACATGGTCTACCTGGGAGAAGACAAAGTGAAGAAGGTCAACGACGACATCAGGGAGTTCCTGATGAAGGACTAGGGCGGTACGCCCGCATAATGCGGCAGCTCTTTAAGCTTGGAACGGCATGAACGACCTGCAGAATACATTGAAACAGTTCTGTCCGCAGGGCGAGGTCCTCGAGATCTCGCCCTACGGCAGCGGGCACATAAACGATACTTACCTGGTAACTGTCCGAAAGGGCGGCCTGTGCGAAAGATACGTCCTTCAGAGGATCAACCGCGCGGTGTTTAAAGACCCCGAAGGCCTTATGGAGAACGTTATCGGGATCACCGCCTTCCTGCGGAGGAGGATCGCCCTGAACGGAGGAGATCCCGCCAGGGAGACTCTCACGTTTCTGCCCGCCGCCGACGGGCGGTATTTTTATGCGGACGGCGCGGGGGAATACTGGAGGTGCTCCCTCTTCATAGAAGGGACTATGAGCCTCGACAGGGCCGAAAGTCCCGGGATCTTCAGGGAGAGCGGCGCCGCCTTCGGGCGCTTTCAGAGGCTGCTTTCTGACTATCCCGTGGAGTCTTTGCATGAGACCATCGCGGGCTTTCACGACACAGGGAAAAGGCTTGAAGCCTTTAAAAGGGCCCTGGAAGAGGACGTTTCGGGCAGAGCTTCTTCTGTCTTGCGCGAGACGGAGTTCTTTCTTTCGAGAGCGCATCTGGCCGGGGCCTTTGCCGGCCTTCCTTCGGGAGACGTGATGCTCCGCGTGACCCACAACGACGCCAAGCTCAACAACGTGCTCATTGATAAGGCGAGCGGCAGGGGGCTCTGCGTCATAGACCTCGACACCGTCATGCCGGGCCTTGCCGTGAACGACTTCGGGGACGCCGTGCGCTTCGGAGCCTGCACCGCCGCCGAAGACGAGACCGAGCTTTCGAAGGTGAGCCTGGACCTTGAGCTTTTCAGGGCCTTCGCCGAAGGCTTTGCTCAGGGCTGCGGAGGAAGCCTTTCGGAAGAAGAGCTCCGTCTTCTTCCCATGGGGGCAATGGTGATGACCTACGAGAACGGCATACGCTTCCTCGCCGACCACCTGCAGGGAGACGTGTATTTCAAAGTGCACAGGCCGGGCCACAACCTGGACAGGGCCCGCTGCCAGATGGCCCTGCTGAAGGACATGGAAAAAAAGCGGTCCGAAATGGACGCCGCGATCGAAGAGATCTTGGCAAGACCCGGGATCTCATAGTCATACCTGAGATATCACGGTCAGACCGGGCAGTTCACTGCACAGCAGGCAAAGCCGGCAGCAAAAAACCGGGAAAACATCAAAAATACCGGAAAAGCAGCAAAAAACCGGGAAGGCGGCAGGCTCACAGCTCCGTCTTCCCGGTATTTGATTCTTCAGGCTTAAGCCCGGTCCTGCGGCAATACTGCCCCGGTAAAGTTTTGCCTTTTCAGGCCTTCGCGGCCCTTCCCGTATTACTTCAGGCTGACGGTGATGGTGCCGTCCTCGCCGTATTCCACCAGCTCCTTTTCCATGTCGGCTTCGGAGATGGCCTCGAAGTAGGCTTCCTTGCTGGGGTAGGGGGGCTTGTATCCCGCGATGATCTCCTTCGCCTTGGCGGCGCCGTCTCCCAGCATGCGGTCCACCATGAAGAGCTGGACCTTGGCCGCGTTGACGCAGAGCCTGTTGGCGTCCTTCACATAGTAGTCGGTGCCGTGGCCGGTGCCGGTCGCTCCGCCTGCGTATACCTGGACCGCGGGCATGATCATGGTGACGTCGCCCACGTCTGAGGATCCGGTCTGCCAGGAGTTCGCGTCGATCTTTACTCTTTCTGCGCCGACCAGGTCGATGCAGGCCTTCTCAAATTCCTCGAGCATGGGCAGGTAGTAGTATCTGGGGGCGTAGCCGGGCCTGTCGCAGACCTCGACCCTGGCTCCCATTGAGACCGCTCCTCCCGCCAGAGCCCTGTTGAACTTCTTGTTTTCTCTCAGCATGCCCTCCATGGTCGCCCCGCGCACGTAGGACTCGATCTTCATTTCATCGGGTATGATGTTCACCGCGCAGTTCACGCCCTTCATGATGGGGTGGAAGCGTATGGAATCCTTCTCCTGCAGGGTCTCGCGCAGATCGTTGCAGGCCTGAAGGCCCAGCATGGCCGCGTACTGGGCGTTGATCCCCAGGTGGGGAGCTCCGCCGGCATGGCTGGACTTGCCCCTGTATGTTATGACTTTGGCTATACAGCCGTTGGAACCCTTGGTCCCGCTGAAGTCTATGTCGTCGCCGGAGTTGGTGCCGTGGACCAGTATGGCCATGTCGACCCCGTCGAAGTAGCCCCTGTACATGAACTCGGGCTTGCCGCCGTTGTACTTGATGATACCCTGCTTGCGCAGGCCTTCCCTGTACTCCAGCTGGATCATCTCCTCGGCGGGCACCGCCATGAGCCTCACCTTGCCGCAGAGGCCGTCCAGGGCGCCGGGCTCCTTGAGGGCCGCCGCTATGCCCAGCAGGGCGGAGACCTGTCCGTGGTGGCCGCAGCAGTGGGTCATGCCGTTGACCGATTCGGGGTGGTTGGCGATGTCCAGGGCGTCGAGCTCCGCCATTATGCAGAGGCAGGGGCCGGGCAGGCCGGTGTCGACGTCGGTGTAAAAGCCGGGGATCTTCCCGAATTTGGGGTCCCGATCGGCCCTTACCAGCTCGTAGCCCAGGGCTTCGAACTTATCTATGAGGTAGCCCGCGGTCTGCCATTCGGTGTAGCCTACCTCGGGATGCTGCCAGATCCAGCGCTCGGCGTCCAGGATCAGCTGCTTCACGTTCTCAACGTTCTTTACGATCAATTGCTGTCTTTCGGTCATGTGGTCCTCCTTTTTGTCCTTATCAAAAGAATCCCGCGCCTTTTCGGGCACGGACTGCGGGTCTATTCAGTCTTCAGGGGGATCCTGAAGATGAGAGCTATGAAGGGGATGGCTGCGATCTCAAGGGCTGCCATCGCAAGCAGCATGGGTGAATAGCTGCCGAACAGGTCGTAGGCGCTGCCCAGGAGCATGGGGGCTATGGTCGCTCCGAGGGAGAGGGCGAAGGAGAAGGTCCCGACGAAGGCGGGCATCTGCTCTTTGCCTACGGCCTCGGTGGTTATGGCGACCCCGGCTACGGTGCCCAGGGGGCAGCCGAAGAAGAGGCCGAGGTTTATCAGCACCATGAATATTACCAGGGGAGACCTGAAGAAGGCGAGGGCGACCATGCTTATGGCGCAGCTTACGCGGGCGAGATACAGGGTGGTCCTGACCCCTTTTTTGTCCAGTATCCTTCCCACGGTGATCTTGCCGACTCCCATGACCGCGTTCTCCACCGATGAGCACATTGACGCGAAGGACGCCGAATAGCCCAGATCCTGGACCTGGGGATTGATGGCGAAGTTGAGCGCCGCCGGAAAGCAGTTGGTCACCGCAAGAAAGGCCGCGATCAGTACCAGCCTCTTCTGCAGGAAAGGTATCTTCTTTACCGCTGTGACCTGCTTGCTTTGCGGAAGCTCAGACCTCAGGGCCTCGGGGTTCCTCTTCATCAGCAAGGCCGCCGGCACGGACAAGGCGCCCATGACCAGGGCCATGGCCCTGAAGGCGTTCTGCCAGCCCCAGCCGGTGATGAGCCAGTTCATCATGGGGTTGAAAACGGCGCCTCCCAGGCCGCTTCCCATCATGGCCATGCCTATGAAGTTGTTGGCGTCTATGCTGATCCACTCGTTTATCAAAAGGCTGACCGGAAGGGCGGTGCACATGCCCATGCAAAATCCGAGGATCGAATTGCTTATGTAGAACATCCAGACCTTTGTCGCGTAGGACTGGAGGAAGAAGGTCGCGACTTCTATGATGACAGCCGCCTTGACGGCTTTTACGATATCGATCCTCTTGTAGATCTTTGAGCTTGATATCGTAAAGACCGAAGAAAAAACGAAGAGCAGGGTCTGCGCCAGGGCGTAGGACGCTCTTGAGAATCCGAAATATCCGGTTATCGGCACTATTGTGAGGGAGAAGCAGTTGCAGGCTATGCCCATTACGGAGAATAGCAGCAGGAATCCCGCGAGTACCGTGATCTTTCCTTGTCTGTTGTCTGTCATGTTCGTTTTGGGCTTTAAGCCCTGTAGATCTGCTTGCGAAAACGCGCGGACGGATTATTATATACCATTTTGGGACGGTCCGCCTTAAATTAATTGTCTATTGTTCGGACATTTCGAGGCGTATCCCCTGCCGGGTCCCCCTGGCCTTGAACTCCCTTTGTATGGCGTTGAGCACTGCGTGCTTGTTGCGGGTCCAGTCCGGAGCGATGAGAAGTTCTTTGGGAGCGTCGCCCGTCAGGCGGTGGATGGTGACGCTCTGAGGTGTCTCTTCAAGTATGTCGCAGACCAGGGACACGTATTCATCCATGCTCATGAGAGGGCAGCGGTCCGGATACATCTCCGCAAGGGGAGTGTCCTTCATAACGTGGAGCATGTGGAGCTTGATGCCGTAGGGATCGAAGGAGAACACGTGCCGGGCGGAAGCGAGCATGTCTTCTTTCGTTTCGCCCGGTAGCCCCAATATCAGGTGGGTCACCGTCCTTATGCCCCTGGCTTTGAGCTTAAGACAGGCTTCGTCATATACCTCTGAGGGATAGCAGCGGTTTATGAGCCTTGCGGTCTCTTCTTTTGAGGTCTGAAGGCCCAGCTCCACCCAGAGGAAGGTCTTCCCGTTGTATTCGCTCAGCAGATCCAGCACATCGTCGGGCAGGCAGTCGGGCCTGGTCGCGACGGCAAGCCCCACGGCCCCGGGTATCGCAAGAGCCTCGTCCCAGAGCTCCCTCAGCCTTGGGACCGGAGCGTAGGTCCCGGTGTGGCTCTGAAAGTAGGGGAGATACAGGGAGTCGGGCCACTTTCTTTTGAGCTGCCCTATCTGAAGGGACAGGGGGCCCGTGAAATCCCCGCTGCCGCTTGAGGAACAGAATATGCAGCCTCCGGTCCCGGCGCTGCCGTCCCTGTTGGGGCAGGTGAATCCCCCGTCCAAAGAGAGCTTGACGACGCGCTTTCCGAATTCTTTTGTCAGAACAGGCCCTATGGCGTTGTAATGCAGGCTTCCGAAGATATTCATGGGATAATTGTATCATAAAAAGGATGTTTCCCCCGAAAAACTTCCTTTTTTTCTTGAAATGCCGAAAGTCACATGCTAAAATTAATGGATTTGTTTTTTGGACGTAAGAAGTCGCCGGGTCAAAGGCGACCCGAGCGTGTTTGTACCGGCTTACATAGCGAAAGGAGAAAACACTAATAATGAGCCACAAGTATGTTTACCTGTTCTCTGAAGGTAACGCCAAGATGAGAGAGCTGCTGGGAGGCAAAGGAGCCAACCTGGCAGAGATGACCAATATCGGTCTGCCCGTTCCCCAGGGCTTTACCGTTACCACCGAGGCCTGCACCCAGTACTATGAGGACGGCCGTCAGATCAACGATGAGATCATGGGCCAGATCAT
>JAFRWQ010000051.1 GCA_017437925.1 Bacillota bacterium | reverse complement strand
GTCTTGAAGCGCTCTATGTTGGTCTGCTCCAGCTCCTCGGGGTCGAGGTAGAGGGAATTGACCACGTTGTGGGGCCTCTTCATCTGAGTGCCCGTGAGGGCCCAGGGCTTTTCGACGGGCTCGGACTTTCCTTCGGAAAGCTCCACCGGCTCCATCATCTGGCCTATGGTTCCGTCGGCCAGTATCATGGAGGGGACCCTGTACTTGTCGGCCAGGTCGAAGGCGAGGCCGGTGAGATCCGCCATCTCCTGCACCGAAGCCGGGGTCAGGACTATCAGGTGATAGTCGCCGTGGCCGCCGCCCTTGGTGGCCTGGAAGTAGTCGGACTGGGAGGGCTGTATGCCTCCGAGGCCCGGGCCGCCCCTCTGTACATTCACTATGACAGCCGGAAGGTCTGATCCGGCCAGGTAGGATATTCCCTCCTGCTTTAAGGACACGCCGGGGGAGGACGAGGAGGTCATGACCCTCTTGCCCGCCGCGGCGGCTCCGTAGACCATGTTGATGGCCGCGATCTCGCTCTCAGCCTGCACGAAGACGCCGCCGATCTTGGGCATGCGCTTTGCCATGTAGGCGGCCAGCTCGGTCTGGGGAGTGATGGGATATCCGAAGTATATAAGGCAGCCCGCTCTGATGGCGGCTTCCGCCAGGGCCTCGTTGCCCTTCATCAAATACTTTTCAGCCATGTCCTCACCTCTCTACCGTGATTACGCAGTCGGGGCACATGGTCGCGCACATGGCGCAGCCTATGCAGGCTTCCTGATCGGTGATCTCAGCCGCCGGATGCCCCTTCTTGTTGATCTTTTCGCTCAAAACGAGCAGTCCCTTGGGACAGGCGTCCACGCAAAGGCCGCAGCCCTTGCAGCGCTCCCTGTCGAAGCTCAGTTTTGCCATTGTATTATCCTCCTGCTATCTCAGTAACTCTTCTGCAGCACCAGCGGGAAGTAACCCTCCCCGGCCAGATCCTTCCCCACGCAGGTCATGGCGATAGGAAGTCCGGTCATCTCTGAAAGCTTCAGAGCCTTGACCTCGCTTTCCTTTACCATGGCCATGTCGGTCCAGCTTCCCAGGTTGGAGTTGTTCACTATGGAGGTGAAGCCTATGCCGCAGGCAGCCTCTATCTCCCTCATGACCTCAATGGCCCTTTCGGGATCGGGGGTCAGGGGCCTGAAGAAGTTGACGACGAAGAACATCTCGTAGTCGTTCTCCCCCAGTATGAAGGAGGCGAACTGGCCCAGCACGTAGGCTCCCCTGTCGTCTCCCCCTATGTCGAGCACGCAGTGGCCTATCTCGGGCCTGAAGAGGGCGTAAGCCTCGCTTGGCACCGTGGGCATGTCTATGTTGGTGTTGGCATAGGGAAGGGAGAGGAAGTTTACCCCGGCTTCCTTGAGCATCTCCTCGCTGTCCTTGGTCCTGAAGTAGGGGTTTACTATGTCGAGGTCGGCTATGGTGACCCTTTTCCCCTGCTCCTTCAGCCAGACCGCGTAGTTGACCGCGATATTGGTCTTGCCGCTGCCGTAGTGGCCGCAGAAAAGAGACAGTCTCTTCATTCCGCTCAAACTACTTGACTACCAGGCCCAGCTTGTAGGTCCAGCCCATGGTGTCGGGCACGGTGCCGGTCTGCATGCCGTAGAGGTTGTCGTAGAGCTTCTGGGAAGTGGGTCCGACCTTGCCTCCGTTGACCACGTAGTCGGTGCCCTCAACGTTGAGGGTGCCTATGGGAGAGATGACGGCCGCGGTGCCGCTGGCGAAGATCTCCTGCAGATCTCCGGTCTTGCTGCCCTCGATGACGTCGTCTATGGAGAGCTTTCTCTCGGAGACCTTGACGCCCCAGCTCCTGAGCAGCTGGATGACAGAGTCCCTGGTGATGCCGGGGCGTATGGTGCCGCTGTCCAGGGGAGCGGTCACGACCTCATCCTTGAACACGAAGAAGGCGTTGGAGGTGCCTATCTCTTCAACGTACTTGTGCTCAGCGGCGTCCAGCCAGAGCACGTCCTTGCAGTCGTACTTCATGGCGTCCTGGGAAGCCCTCATGCCGCCGCCGTAGTTGCCTCCGACCTTGGCGTAGCCGGTGCCGCCCTTGGCGGCTCTGATGTACTTGTCCTGCACGTAGATGCGGGTGGCGTGGAGGCCTCCGTCGTTGGCGGCGTAGTAAGAGCCGGTGGGGCTAAGGATGATCATGAAGCGGTAATGCTTTGCGGGAAGCACGGAGAAGGATACCTCGTCTCCGAACATGAAGGGCCTGATGTAGAGGGCGGTGCCGGGTGAAGTGGGTATCCAGTCGGCGTCCTCGGTGACCACGGCCTTGATGGCGGCCAGGAAGAGGTCCGCGGGAAGCTCGGGCATGCACATGCGCTCGTTGGTCCTTGCCATGCGCTTGGCGTTCATGTCGGGTCTGAAGAGCAGTATCTCTCCTTCGGGGCTGCGGTAGGCCTTCATGCCCTCGAACATCATCTGGGCGTAGTGGAGGACGCAGGAGGCGGGCTCGATGAGTATGGGCTCATGGGGCACTACCCTGCCGTCATGCCAGCCTATGCCTTCGTCCCATTCCATGACGAACATGTGGTCGGTGAAGTAGCGGGCGAAGCCCAGCTTGCTCTCATCCTGGGGTCTGGGTTTGGGATTGGTGGTCCTGGTTACCGGGAATTTGTATTCCATTTTTCTATTCCTTTCTTAAAATTGGGATCATTGTAGTTATATCATGAGCAGCTAGAGTTCGCTGCGCTTGATCTTTCCGCTGACCGTCTTTGGCAGGCTGTCCTTAAATACCACAAGCCTGGGGTATTTGTAGGGAGCTGTGTGCTTTTTGACGTAGTCCTGTATCTCTTTTTTCAGCTCCTCACTGGGCTCCTTGCCCTTGACCAGCACCACGCTGGCCTTTACGATCTGGCCCCTTACCTCGTCGGGAGCCGCCGAGACTCCGCATTCCAGCACGTAAGGAAGCTCCATAATGACGCTCTCTATCTCGAAGGGCCCTATGCGGTAGCCGCTGGACTTGATGATGTCGTCGACCCTGCCCACGTACCAGAAGTATCCGTCCTCGTCGCGCCAGGCGGTGTCGCCGGTGTGATAGTAGCCGTCCTTAATGACCTGGGAGGTCAGTTCGGGATCCCTGTAATATTCCTGGAAGAGTCCCGCCGGCGCCCCTTCGCTCAGGTCTATGCATATCTCTCCGGTCTCGCCGTCGGGGCAGAGCCTGCCGTCCCTGCTCATCAGCACCACCTTGTACTGGGGGCTGGCTTTGCCCATGGAGCCTATCTTGACCGTGGTCCCGGTGAGGTTGGCGATGGTCAGGGTGGTCTCGGTCTGGCCGAAGCCCTCCATGATCTGAAGGCCGGTCTTTTGCTCGAACTGCCTGTAGACCTCGGGGTTCAGGGCTTCTCCTGCGGTGGTCATGTGGTGGACCGACGAGAAATCGTAATTGCTCAGGTCTTCCTTTATCATCATGCGCAGCATGGTGGGGGGAGCGCAGAAGGTGGTGATGTTGTACTCCTTGAACAGGGGGAGTATGTCCTGGGCGTTGAAGCGCTCGAAGTCGTATACGAAGACCGCTCCTTCGCAGAGCCACTGGCCGTAGAACTTGCCCCAGAGGGACTTGCCCCAGCCGGTGTCCGATATGGTAAGGTGCAGGCCGTCCCTCTCGCAGCAGTGCCAGTAGCGGGCTGTGACGAAGTGACCGAGGGAGTAGGTGTGGGAATGCTTCACCATCTTGGGGTTGCCGGTGGTGCCGCTGGAGAAGAACATGATGGCGGTATCGTCTCCCGCGGAGCAGTCGGCGGGCCTTCTGAAGGTCTTCCTGTACATCTGGTACTCTTCGTCGAAGTCGTGCCAGCCGGGGGCTCTTCCGCCCACCATGACCTTGAGCTCAAGGCTGGGGCAGCGGTCCTGCACGGCGTCCACCATGTCGGCGGTGTCTCCGTCGGCGGTGCAGACTATGGCCTTGACCGAGGCTGCGTTGAAGCGGTACTCGAAGTCGTGCTCCTTAAGGAGATAGGTTGCGGGGATGGCCACGGCCCCTATCTTTTCAAGGGCCAGCATGCAGAACCAGAACTGGTAGTGGCGCTTTAAGACCAGCATGACCTTGTCGCCCTTCCTTATTCCCAGGGACCTGAAGTAGTTAGCTGTCCTGTTGGACTCCTCTGTCATGTCCTTAAAGCTGAAGCGGCGCTCCCTCATGTACTTGTCCAGATGTATCATGGCAAGCTTATCGGGATACTTGGCCGAGATTGCGTCCACTATATCGAAGCCGAAGTTGAAATCGTCGGTGTTTTCAAAGTGTATGGAGGTAAGGGCTCCGCGGCGGTCTTCTGCGGTCTTGACGTACTTCTCCGCGATGAGCTGGGTGGTGGAGCGGGCCGAGATCACGGTCTCCATTATGTCTTCTTCGGGAGTCTCTTCACCCGGGAAGATGATGGCAAGGAACTCGCAGTCCCTGCCGTCCACGGCTATCATTCCGTGGGGAGTGGAACTGTTGTAGAGTATGCTGTCGCCTTCTCTCAGCACTTCGCGGTTGTCTCCCACCTGTACCAGCAGGGAGCCGCTGACCACGTAGTCGAACTCCTGGCCCGCGTGGGTGGTGGTGTGTATGGGCATGTTCTGCTGCTTTGAGGAGTACTCATACTTGACGTAGTAGGGTTCTCCCAGTTTGTTGGCCAGATTGGGAGCCAGGTTGGTGATCTCTATGCCCTCTTCTTTTGCGGTGTTCTGACCCTGGCCCTTTCTGGTCACTGTGTAGGACCTGAGCTTTGCGCTGTGGCCTTCGAGAAGCTCGGTCATCTGCACGCCGAAGACCTGGGCGCACTTGTAGGTGAAGGTGAAGGGGAAATCGACCAGGCCGGTCTCGTAATCCCTGTATTCCTTCTCGCTGATGCCGGTCTTTTCAGCCATGACGGCGGTGCTGTAACCGAAGATGTCCCTCAGCTCTTTGATACGCCCTGCGATCTCGGCCAGTTGGCTCTGGGAACTGTGTGTGCTCATTTTTTCTCCTTTTCTTATGGGGCGGAGCCTTCCCGTTTCATGTTGGTAAAACAAAAGGCCCGTCTCAAGCAAAAACTTGAGACGAGCCGGAATATCCGTACCCGCGGTACCACTCAATTTGCGCTCTCGCGCCGCTCAGGCTCCAACAAGCCTTATGCCTTAACGCAGCAATCACGGAAGGCGCCTACTTTCCAAAGGATCTCGGACCTTCAGCTCGGAAGTGATGGGTATTGAAGCCTCTTGCCGCCGGGATCTCAGCATCCCCGGCTCTCTGTAAGCAGCACTGCTCCTACCGTCTTCGTCACAGCTTTTTTATATTCACTTGGGAACAAATATGCCACTTTTTTGTTTACATGTCAAGCTTTTTGCGGCAAATTTGCAGTTAAAACGGACAGATCTCTCCGTAAGAAGCTATATAAGTATCAGTTTCTCATGATCGGCGTCAAGATAGCTGATCTT
>JAFRWQ010000050.1 GCA_017437925.1 Bacillota bacterium | reverse complement strand
TAAGCCCCAGGGCGTCCTCCACTTCTTTGAGCGAGGCTTTTTCTGCTATGGGATTGACCATGCCCACCGGCTTATCTGCTTCACCCGGGTCTGCAGGCTGCTCTCCGCTCTTATACTTAACGACACCGGCGGCCAGGACTATCAAAGCGCAGGCCGCGGGGACGGCCCATCTTAAGGTCTTCTTGAGATCGGAAGAAACATTCATGTTCACACCTCCAAATATCTGCCTTGATTATATCTTCCCCCGCCCTCTTTGAAAAGAGCGATAAAAAGCCGCCCTCAAAGGGGCGGCTTAAGCCGGGTCCTTCTGACAGGGGAATTCGCCGGCCGGAATAAGCGGTTTGCCGAGGGCTTCCGCTGTTCTCAGCGCTACTGGGCTTTCTTTCCCGCTAAAGTCTTAAGCTCGTCCAGGCTCTTAACCTTCTTGGAATAAAGGGTGAGAGGAGCGCAGGAGGTGTTGCCTATGGGGGTGAGGTCGTAGCCCTGTGACTTGATCTCGGAATTGAGATAGGCGATGTGCTGGAAGGAGTTCAGGTCTATCTCACCGCTGTTCAGGGCCTCGTTGGGCAGGTTGTAGGCGTCGAAGATGATGACTTCGATGTATATGCCCGAATCGTTGTCATCCAGCACCTTCTGGACCGCCCTCCAGGTGTCTCCCGAGCCGCAGACTCCCAGCTTTATGACCTTCTTGCCGTCGGGAGAGGACTTGTAGCCCTCGAGGCTGCTCACATAGTCGTCCGGTACGCTGTAATTGGGGTCGTAGTCAAAGGCCGGGATCGAAGCTCCCTTGTTCTTTTCGAGTATGTACTGGGCTATGGTCTGGTCCTGATAGGCTTCCACGATCTTCTTATAGTCCTCGTTATCCTTATCCTCGGTGCGGGCGACTATAACGTTGATAAAAGGATTCCCGGAGCCGCTCTCCTGGACCTCTGTGATGAGGCCGTCCTTTGAAGGGCTGAGGCCGGCGGGGATCGCGTAGGTCCCGTTGATGGTGGAGGCGCCGTAGTCGTCCAGGGTCGCGACCAGAGTGTTGGCCGCTGCGGGCACTATTTCGATGTTGTATATGTACTTGGTTATGTCTTTAAGCTCGGGGGTGAAGCCGGCCGCGTCGTCCACCTCTATGAGACCCGCGGTCTCAAGGAGGCTTATGGCTCTGGCCTGGTTGGTCGCGTCGCTGGGGACCCCTATCTTGAGGGGCTCGCTCTTTTTGCTTCCTCCGCAGGCGCAGAGCCCGATGACAAGAACGCAGGCAAGAACTGCTGCCAAAATACTCTTAAAACACTTCATTTCGCTTATCCTCCTTATTTTCTGAAAAGCTCTCTGTTGTATGTCCGCCTTGCCAGAGTGTTTCCTATGATCTGGATAAGCGAAACGATTATGAGAAGTATTATCACGCACAGGTTGACTATGTCCTGGTAGTGCATGTTCTGACCGTAGTTGATGGCGAAGCTTCCTATTCCGCCCGCCCCCACGGCGCCTGCCGAAGTGGTGAGGCCTATGGTCGAGATCGCCGTGATGGTGATGACCCTTATGAGATCGGGCAGAGCTTCCTTAAGGTATACTCTGAAGATTATGCCGAGGGTCCCGCTGCCCATGGCTCTTGCCGCCTCGACCTTGCCGGGATCCACGTCGGAAAGCGCGCTTTCGACCTGCCTTGTGAAGAAAGGCACCGCTCCGAAGACCAGGGGGACCACCGCCCCCCTCACCCCTATCGAAGTCCCGACCAGAAGCCTTGTAAAGGGGATCAGGAAGATCAGCAGTATGATGAAGGGTATGGAGCGGAACACGTTGGTCACGGCCTCGAGCGCCGTGTGGACCGTCTTGTTGGGCTTGATGCCGCCTGGCTTGGTTACTATCAGCAGTATCCCGAAGCAGCCGCCTATGAGCATGGTGATGAGCCCTGCGATGAAGAACATCTTAAATGTTGCAGACATACTTTCAAGGAAGCGGTCCCAGTAGTTGACCACGTTGGGGAACGCGCCGTTTATAGCTTCAAACATTTTCTATCACCTCCGCTCTTACCCCGCAGGAACCTATGTATTCCAGCGCTTCAGATACATTATTGCTTTCGCCCGAGATCTCGGCGACTATGCCCCCCAGGGCCCTGCCCGCGACCACGTCCACGTTGGCCAGCAGCAGGTTCACGTCCACGTTGAACTTCCTTGAGACCGTAGATATCAGGGGCCTTCCCACGGTATCCTTTGTATAGGTGAAGCGTATCAGCCTCTTGACCTCGCTGTTCTCAAGCTCTACGGCCCCGCTCTCTATGAGCTTTCCTATCTTGCCCAGGCCCGATGAGGCCTCGGTGAACTTTCTCGTGATCTCGCGGGACGGAGCCGAAAAGACCTCGTAGACCGGCCCTTCCTCTACCACCTTCCCCTCTTCCATGACCGCGACCCTTGTGCAGACCGCCTTGATGACCGCCATCTCATGGGTGATCATCACTATGGTGAGGCCTAGCTTTTTGTTAAGATCTTTCAAAAGCTGCAGGATCGACTCGGTGGCCTCGGGATCGAGGGCCGAGGTGGCTTCGTCGGAGAGGAGTATCTTCGGATCGTTGGCAAGGGCTCTTGCTATCGCGACCCTCTGCTTCTGGCCTCCCGACAGCTGGCTGGGATAGGAGTCTCTCTTGTCCTCAAGGTCTACCAGCTTTAAGAGGCTGTCCACTTTTTCGGCGATCTCCTCTTTGGACTTTCCGCAGTACTTTAAGGGGTAGGCTATGTTGTCGAAGACCGTGCTCCTGTCCAGCAGGTTGAAGTGCTGGAATATCATGCCCATTGACCTTCTGAGCTGCCTGAGCTCCTTTTCGCTCAAGGGCCTCGCCCCTTTGTCTTCCTTGAGGTAAAGCTTTCCGCCCTCGCTGCTAACGGCGCCGAAGCCCGAGATCTCAACGGTCCCGCTCTCGGGGATCTCAAGGAAATTGAGGCATCTGACCAGGGTGCTCTTGCCGGCGCCGGAGTATCCCATGATGCCGTAGACCTCGCCGTCCCCTATGCTGAGGCTCACGTCGTCCACCGCGTGTACTTTGGCGTCCTTGCTTATGAAGTGTTTGTGCAGGTTTCTGATCTCTATCATCTTGTCTTTTGCTTATGGCATAAAAAACGGGAAGCTTTACGCTTCCCGGAACCGCAGGTATCGGCGCGCGCCCAAAAGGCGCGGCCCCATCAGTCCGGGACGCGGCGGCGCATGCGCATCATCATATCGATATTCGCGTTCTTTACGCTCTTCACGGTTCGATTCCTTTCTCGAAAACTTGTTTATGATTGTAATTGCTCGCTCCGTTATTTGCAAATTGTAATAATCTTTAGTCGGATATAGATAATTATTATTACGACAGCTGGATCCCTGCCTCTCGGGATATGCATCAGTCATTGGATCCTGCGCATTTGCCGTCTTTTTTGACAAATGCGCCGCCGCTCTGATAATATGATCATGATAGGAAGCCGCATAAGACCAATCATCGGAGGGAATGACCATGAACGAAAAGCCCGATTTCCTGTATAACCCCGAGCTCTGCCCCTGCCCCCGCGGGGAACAGGCCGGCTGCCCGAGATACCGCAATTGCGAGGCCTGCAAAGCCTACCACAGAACGCCGGGGAACCCGCCCAGGACCGCCTGTGAGAAAAAAGCCGGATCCGATCCGGAAAGCGAGGACTAGGCGGCTTTTTTCCGAAGGGCCGATAAGTCTCAGGGCACTATACCGCAGGGCATACGCCCTGCTTTTTTGATGCTTCGGCCCTTTTGACGTCTTTTTGCGGGATCCTGCGTCCCGGCATATCAAAGAACTTGCATATGGTCCATTTTGTTATATACTTGGTCTATATCAAACCCAACGGAAGGTTTTAGACATGACTCTTCAGCAGATACACTACATACTCGTCATATCCGAATGCGGATCCATGAACAGAGCGGCGGAAAAGCTCTACATATCCCAGCCCACCCTGACCAGCGCCGTCCAATCTTTGGAAAGCGAGCTGGGCATCAAGATCTTCAGCAGGACCAACCAGGGCGTGGTCCTTACCAGCGAAGGCCGGGATTTCATGCTCCACGCCAGGCAGATCTACCAGCAGTACGAGCTCTTAAAGGACAAATACGGCGGCGGGGACGGGCTCAAAAGACGCTTCAAGGTCTCGTGCCAGCACTATTCCTTCGCCACAAAAGCCTTCGTCGAGACCGCCAAAAGATATAAAAGCGGCATGTACGAGCTGGAGATCAGCGAGACCCGCACCATGGACGTCATAGAAGACGTGGGCAACTCCATCAGCGAGGTGGGCATACTCTTCCTCTCAGATTACAACCGCCGCTACCTCGAAAAGCTCTTCAGGGAGAGGAACCTGGTCTTTGAGGAACTGGTGAGGACCGACGCCTTCGTATACCTCTTCAAGGACCATCCCCTCGCCTCCAACGAATCCATAGGCTTTGACGAGCTGCAGGCCTACCCCAACATGAGCTTTTATCAGGGCGAAGGAGGCTCCTTCTATCTTGGCGAGGAGATACTGGCCGAAAACGAATACTCCCAGACCATAAGAGTAAACGACAGGGCAACCATGCTCAACCTCATGAGGGGCCTCAGCGGCTACACCCTGTGCTCCGGCATAATCTGCGAGGAGCTCAACGGTTCGGATTACGTGGCAGTGCCCTACAGGCCCGACGAGAACCACCCCAACATGACCATGGAGATAGGCTACATCACCAGGGCACACAGCATGCTCTCGGACATCGCCATGGACTATATAAAGGAGCTTAAAAGCTACTTCAGCGAATAGCAGCCGCGCTGCCGAAGGTTTTCAGGCAGCGGAAACATACAAACTGCAGGGACCGCCCCGGCGAAGGCATCGGGGCAGCAGACACGGCATGAAAACGGGAGCCGCCCGATAAGGGGCTGCTCCCGTTGTTTTATTTACCGTAATTGATTTACTGTCACTTAGCTTTAGCTTCCGCTATTTGTAGTACCTGACGGCGGCCTCAAACATCCTGTTGAAGTAGTTGCCGGGAACGTTCTTATAAAGTCCCTCTCCCACTCTCTCGGAGTGTCCCATCTTTCCGAAGACCCTGCCGTCGGGAGAAGTGATGCCCTCGATGGCGTACATGGACCCGTTGGGATTGAAGTGAACGTCGGCGGAGGGCTTACCCTCAAGGTCGACGTACTGGGTCGCGATCTGGCCGTTTTCGGCCAGCTTTCTTATGAGCTCTTCGGATGCTATGAACTTTCCTTCTCCGTGGGAGATGGGCACGTTCACTATGTCTCCCACGTTCATGAGGGAGAGCCAGGGCGACTTGTTGGAAGCGATGCGGGTCCTGACTATCATGGACTGGTGCCTCGCTATGGTGTTGAAGGTCAGGGTCGGGCAGCTCTCATCGGTATCGATGATCTTCCCGTAGGGCACGAGGCCCAGCTTGATCAGGGCCTGGAAACCGTTGCATATGCCGCAGATCAGGCCGTCCTTCTCGTCGAGGAGCTTTGAGACTCCGTCCCTGATGCGGGCGTTCCTGAAGAAGGCTGTGATGAACTTGCCGCTGCCGTCGGGCTCATCGCCTCCGGAGAAGCCTCCGGGTATGAATATCATCTGGGCGTTCTCAAGCCTGCCGGCGAAATGATCCACCGAATCCTGGATGGCCCCGGCGCTGAGGTTTCTGATCACTATGATCTCCGGCTCGCCTCCGGCGTCCCTTACGGCCTTGGCGCTGTCGTACTCGCAGTTGGTCCCGGGGAAGGCGGGGATGAGGACCCTGGGTCTTGCGGCTTTGACGACCGGCACGTGCCTCTCCTTCGCCTCGAAGCTGAAGGTCTCAAGGGAGGTCTTTTCGTCCGGTATGTTGCAGGGGAAGACCGGCTCCAGCCTGTCCTCGTAGACCTTGAGGAGCTCGCGGACGCTCAGCTTTTCGCTTCCCATGGCGAAACAGCCGTCATCGGTCACTGTGCCTATGATCTCAAGGCCGGGCACATCTTCGGAAAGCTCCGCGAGGAAGCTGCCGTAGGAGTAGCCGAAGAGCTCCTGCATGGAAAGCTCCGGGCAGAACTCAAATCCCAGGCCGTTGCCGAAGGCCATCTTCATGACCGCTTCGGCGGCTCCTCCCATTCCGGGGGTATAGCAGGAAACTATCCTGCCCTCTCTCATGAGCTTAGTGACCAGGTCGAAGTTCTTCATGAGGGACTCGGCGGTGGGAAGACCGCTCTCATCGAGCTCGGGCTTAAGCCAAGCCAGCCTGTGGCCCGCTGCCTTGAACTCGTCGGTCACTATGTCCGAAAGCTTCTGGGTCGTTACAGCGAAGGATATAAGTGTCGGGGGAACGTCCAGCTTTTCGAAGGACCCGCTCATGGAGTCCTTGCCGCCTATGGCGCCTATGCCGAGGCCCAGCTGGGCCTCAAGGCCGCCGAGAAGCGCGGCAAAGGGCTTGCCCCAGCGCTTGGGGTCGCTTCCCAGCTTCTCAAAGTACTCCTGGAAGCTCAAGTAGACCTCCTTGAACTCGGCGCCGGAAGCTATGAGCTTGCTTACCGACTCCACCACGGCCAGATAGGCTCCGTGGTAGGGGCTCTTTTCGGAGATGTATGGGTTGAAGCCGAAGGCCATGAGGGAGCAGTCGTCGGTGTGCTTCTTTTCGACCGAGATCTTCTGCACCATGGCCTGGGCCGGAGTCAGCTGGTTCTTGCCGCCGAAGGGCATGACGACGGTGCCGGCTCCTATGGTGGAGTCGAAGCGCTCGGAAAGCCCCCTCTTGGAGCAGCTGTTGAGGTCTGAAGCGGTCTTCAGCATGTTCTCCGTGAAGCTTCCGCTGACTTCCCTGCCCCATTCCAGGGGTTTGTTTGCAGCCACGGTGATGTGCTTTTCGGCGCCGTTGGAGCCCAGGAACTCGCGGCTTATGTCCACGATCTTCTTTCCGTTCCAGTTCATGACCAGGCGGGGCTCGGCGGTGACGACGGCGACGGGGACGGCCTGAAGGTTCTCCCTGTCAGCCAGGGCGAGGAACTTCTCAAGGTCCTTCTTTTCGACCACGCAGGCCATCCTCTCCTGAGACTCGGAGATGGCGAGCTCGGTTCCGTCGAGGCCCTCGTACTTCTTGGGCACGGCGTTGAGGTCTATCTCAAGGCCGTCGGCCAGCTCGCCTATGGCGACTGATACTCCGCCGGCTCCGAAATCGTTGCAGCGCTTGATCATGCGGCTGGCAGCAGGATCCCTGAAGAGCCTCTGGAGCTTTCTTTCCTCGGGAGCGTTGCCCTTTTGGACCTCTGCCCCGCAGGTCTCCACCGAGTGGACGTTGTGGGCCTTTGAGGAACCTGTCGCTCCGCCTATTCCGTCGCGGCCGGTGGAGCCTCCCAGAAGCACCACCACGTCTCCGGGAGCGGGCACCTCGCGCCTCACGTTCTCTGCGGGAGCTGCCGCTATGACGGCTCCCACTTCCATGCGCTTGGCGGCGTAGCCCGGGTGATATATCTCTTCGACTATGCCTGTGGCAAGGCCGATCTGGTTTCCGTAGGATGAATAGCCGGCGGCGGCTGTGGTGACCAGCTTTCTCTGGGGCAGCTTGCCCTCGAGGGTCTCGCTCACCGGCACGGTGGGATCCGCGGCTCCGGTGACCCTCATGGCACCGTAGACGTAGGAGCGGCCCGAGAGCGGGTCTCTGATGGCTCCTCCTATGCAGGTGGCGGCGCCTCCGAAGGGCTCTATCTCGGTGGGATGGGTGTGGGTCTCGTTCTTGAAGAGCAGCAGCCAGGGCTCCCTTATCCCGTCGACATCCACGTTGATCTTGACGGTGCAGGCGTTGATCTCCTCGGACTCGTCGAGGCCGTCCAGCATGCCGCGGGCCCTCAGGTACTTGACCGCTATGGTCGCTATGTCCATGAGGCAGACCGACTTGGTGCGCCCCAGCTCCTTTCTGACCTCAAGGTAGTGCTCGTAGGCCTTCTGCAGCAGCTCGTCCTCGAAGCTGACGCTGTCGATTATGGTGCCGAAGGTGGTGTGGCGGCAGTGGTCGGACCAGTAGGTGTCGACCATGCGCATCTCGGTGATGGAGGGATCGCGACGCTCTTCGATGAAGTATTTCTGGAAGAACTTTATGTCGCCCAGGTCCATGGCGAGACCGTAGTCCTTGATGAAGGCGGCAAGGCCCTTTTCATCAAGGGATCTGAAGCCGGTCAGGGTAGCGACTTCGGTGGGGATTTCGTAATTGACCGCCAGGGTCTCCGGCTTTTCGAGGGAGGCTTCCCTGGATTCCACCGGGTTGATCAGGTACTTCTTGATCTCCGAGAGCTCGTCTTCGCTGAGATCTCCGTACAGTGCGTAGACCTTGGCTGAGCGCACCAGAGGCCTTTCCTGCTGTGAGATGATCTGGATG
>JAFRWQ010000049.1 GCA_017437925.1 Bacillota bacterium | reverse complement strand
TTCGGTGATAATATTAATTAACAAATATGACTTTATGAAAGGCATCGAGATGGAAACCAGCTGCGATTACAGAAAATACGAGCGCACTCCCGATATGGCGGACGCCCTCGACACAGTAAAGGAGATCAACGAGAGCACTGACAAGTACCTGTTCTACAAGCTTAGCCGTCCGATCAAAGACCTCAAGCACATGATGGCGGGCAGCGCCCAGCTTTACGGCGATCACGTCGCAATGTACCAGCGCTTCGAAAAGGACGCTCCCTTTAAAGAGATCACCTACACAGAGCTCTACGACGACATGAACGGTCTTGGGACCGCCCTGGTCGCGAAAGGCCTTAAGGGCAGCAGGATAGGGGTCATAGGAGAGAACTGCTCCCAGTGGGCTACGGCCTATCTGGCGGTCATCTGCGGAGCCGGCATAGTCGTCCCCCTGGACGCTTCTTTGGGAGCAAGGGAGCTTAAAGAACAGGTCTGCGAGGCCCAGGTCACCGCTGTCTTCGCCACCGCCAGGGTCCTTCCGACATTCAGGAAGATGCTGGCCGAGGGCGAAACTCCCTTAAAATACATCTGCAATTTGAACGCCGAAGAAGACGCGGACGGCGTATATTCCTTCAGAAAGCTCATAAACGAGGGCAAGGCCCTGATCGCCGAAGGCAACAGAGACTACCTTGACGCCGAGATCGACGCCAAAGAGATGGCGGTCCTGCTCTTCACGTCGGGCACCACCGGCACCGCCAAGGGCGTGATGCTTTCCCACAGGAACATCTGCACCGACCTGATGATCGCTCCGACCGTGCTCCACGTCAACGACTGGGACATCTTCTTCTCGATACTGCCCCTGCATCACACCTACGAGTGCACCTGCGGTTTTCTGATGCCCCTGTATAAAGGCGCTGCCATAGGCTACTGCGAAGGCCTCAAATACATCCAGAAGAACCTCAAGGAGATCAGGCCGACCATGATACTGTCCGTGCCCCTGGTCTACGAGAGCTTCTACAAGAACATAATGAAGACCCTCAAAAAGACCGGAAAGCTCAAGACCGTCGAGACTGTCATGAAGCTCAACAAGGTCACGAAGAAGGTCGGCCTGGACCTCAACAAAAAGTTCCTCGGCCAGATCTACGAGACCTTCGGAGGCCGTTTAAGGCTCATGATCAGCGGAGGAGCCGCCATAGACCCCAAGATCCTGCAGTTCTTCAACGACCTGGGCATACTGGCCCTGCAGGGCTGCGGCCTCACCGAGTGCGCTCCCATGATCACCTTAAACCCCGACAAGCCGGAGTTGGTCAAGTTCAGCTCCATTGGCCACGTGATGCCCACCCTCAAGGTCCTCATCGACGAGCCCGACGAGGACGGCATAGGCGAGATATGCATCAAGGGCGACAACGTGATGCTGGGCTACTACAACAAGCCCGAAGAGACCGCGAAAGTCATCAGGGACGGGTGGCTCCAAACCGGCGACCTGGGCTACATGGACGAGGACGGCTTCCTCTACATCACCGGCAGGGCGAAGAACGTCATCATCACCAGCAACGGCAAGAACGTCTTCCCCGAAGAGCTGGAGTATTACCTCAACAAGAGCGAGTTCATAGACGAATCCATGGTCTGGGCCGAGAAGGACAGAGACGGCCACGACACCGTGATATCGGCGACTGTCAGGCCCGATTTCGAGGCCATAAAGGACGCCCTGGGCGAGGAGACCGCCGGCAGCCAGTCCGCCGTTGAAGAGCTCATCAACAAAGAAGTCGAAAAGGTCAACGAGCAGCTCCAGAGCTTCAAGGCCATAAGGCAGGTCAGGATAAGGACCGCCGAGTTCGAAAAGAACACCTCCAGAAAGATCAAGAGATTCGTGGAGGAGAACAGAAAGTAGACCGGAAAGAACGCATGAAAAACGGCAGGGCTGCAGGGGTCTGAACTTATACTCTCCCCGGCAGTGCCTGCCGTGTTTTACTATTGTTCTAGCCGATTCCCGGCTGGGGTCCGCTTGCCGGCCGGGCGTTCAGATCCGGACCGTTCAGCTGGATCTCGTCTTCGGCTGCCTGCTTTTGGAGCTTGTCCTTGACAGCGTCCGCCGCCTTTATCGCCGGACCGGTGAGATCCATGGTATCAAGCTGATTCTCGTTGAGCTTGTAGAAGATCTCCTTTATTGGCTTGTTCATCAGACCTTCCTGCCTGATGATCTCGTCGGTGACCAGATCGAGGTTCTTCGCGCCGTACTTGCCGCCGAGATCCTTGAGAGTGTCAGCCACGGGCGAAAACAGCTTAGTTACGCCCTTGTCGAGCTTCATATACGTATCCATGTGGATCATTCCCTTGCCGGGATCGGGTCTGGACTCGGGATCGGCCTTCCATTTCCGCTGAATGTCGTTGCTTTTCATGACGACTCTGGGGAACATCGCTGTGAGCTTCTGCGCGGCTACTTCGGAGTTCTTGTCGTTTTCAGCCATCAGCTGCTGCTGTATCAGATTGCCCTTGACGAGGGCCTTGATGTATTTCTCCTTATCCGACGCTTCGGGTTCCTTATTGCTGCTGATGCATTCCGCCATCTTGTATTCGGCGTCTTCCCTGTCCTGCTGGATCCGGCTGTATTCCGTCATTCCCCTGGCAGCCTTGAGCTTTACGGGCTCCATGCCCTTGAGCCGCGCCAATTTCTCGAGTTTGGGATCGTCATTCAGCAGGTCGACGATCTTGGCGGTGTAGGCCATGATGCCCTTGTGCTGGACCGAGGTGGTGGACCTTTCGTTGGCGAGTATTCAAATACCGGTCAGTATCTTATGGGGTCTATATCATAGGCATAGGATTGGGCCGGGCCTCGGGACCCTGATGTTCTTCCTCCTGCTGCGGGGCAGGGCAGTCTGCGGCCTTTTATCACATTTACAGACCCATTGTATGCGCCCCTGTCCAACATATGTCCAACAATTTCTCCGAATTTTGGGCGCTTTCGGGAAAAGCTGTCCGGGCTTTCATCATTGACTATAGCGGGAAGTCATGGTAATATAGTTTTCGATACTACATCATAATATTTTGAAAACGAGAAGCAAAAATGGAAAATAAAGCAGCCATGACTTTCGGACAGCAGTACGCAAAGACTCTCAACGAGTCCAAAGACCCCTATCAGGTGAACCGCAGCGTGCGCCCCGTCGATACTCTTAAGGATATAATCGAGGGCGGGGCGGAGCTCTACGGGGACAGACCGGCCTTTTGGCAGAAGTTCGACGGAAAGACCTATACCTCCAAAAGCTACAATGAAGCCCTGGCCGACGTCAACGCCCTGGGCACCGCTCTTCTTTCCCTCGGCCTTAAGGGAAAGCACATAGGCATAATAGGGGAGAACTCCTACTGGTGGGCAGTCTCGTATTTCGCCGCTCCCAGCGGAGTGGGGGTGGCCGTCCCTCTCGACAAGGAGCTGGCGGCGGATGACCTGGGGAGCCTGGTCAAGACTGCCGACATAAAGTGCATACTGATGAGCCGCAGGTTCGAGAAGGTCTTCGCCCCTCTGCTCGAAGAGGAAGACGCCCCCGTGCTCATAAGCTTTTCGGAAGAGCCCTCGAATGAAAATATACTGAGCTTTCACAGCCTGCTTGAAAAGGGCAGAAGGCTGATGGAAGAAGGCGACAGGAGCTTTCTCGACGCTGAGATCGATCAGGAGCGCATGTCGGTGCTGCTCTATACTTCGGGCACCACCGGCCTTTCCAAGGGCGTAATGCTCTCCCACAGGAACCTCTGCTCCGACGCCATGATATGCCAGTCCATCTTCAGGTGCGGGCCCGACGACGTCTTCTTCAGCGTGCTCCCGGTCCACCACACCTACGAGTGCACCGGCGGCATGCTCTACCCCCTGATGGTCGGAGCCTCCATCGGCTACTGCCAGGGTATAAAGTACATGCAGCAGAACCTTAAGGAGCTGAGGCCCACCTTCTTCCTCGGCGTCCCCCTGATACTTGAGAAGTTCTACGCCAACATCTGGAAGACCATAAGAAAGAACGGCAAGGAAAAGGCCGTGAAGACCCTGCTCGGGGTCCAGAGGACCATGCATAAGCTGGGCATCAATAAGCAGCTTTCGCCCCTCAAGGCCATCACCGACGTCTTCGGCGGAAGGCTCGAGAACCTGGTCAGCGGGGGAGCCGCCATAGACCCCGCCATCCTGGATTTCTTCAACGACGCCGGCGTCTTCGCAGCCCAGGGCTACGGCCTCACCGAGTGCGCCCCCCTGGTCTCAGTCAACCCCAACAAGAGGGAGATGCTGAGGAACGCTTCCGTGGGCCACGCCCCCGTCACCATAGACGTCAGGATCGATCAGCCCGACGAGGACGGCAACGGCGAGATCTGCGTGAGGGGAGCCAACGTGATGCTGGGCTATTACAAGATGCCGGACGAGACCGCCGAGGTCCTTAAGGATGGCTGGTTCCACACCGGCGATCTCGGTCACCTTGACAAGGACAATTACATCTACATCACCGGCCGCAAGAAGAACGTCATCATCACTGCCAACGGCAAGAATGTCTTCCCCGAGGAGCTCGAATACCATCTGCAGAAGAGCAATCACGTCGAGGAGGCCTTCGTCTGGGCGGACGAGAACGAAAGGGGAGACGACAGGAGCATCATCGCCACTGTAAGGCCCAACGACGATTACTTCGAAGAGGTCCTGGGGCACAAGCCCGACGAGGACGAGCGCCGCGGGATACTGCAGAAAGTCGTTGACGACTACAACAAGGACCAGCCCCTCTACAAGAGGATAAGCAGGCTGGTCGTCAGGACCGAAGACTTCGAGAAGACCTCGGCGTCAAAGATAAAGAGGTTCTCGGAGGAGAACAAGAGGCTGGACTAAACCAGATACCGAACAACGCGGAAGCGGGGCCATTGAGGCCCCGCTGTTTTTGCGCTCAAAACCGCCCGGACCGCTCCGGACGTTGAAAACTGCCTGTCCGCGCGCTTTCGTCAGCGCAGCATGTCCGAGTAATGGGCCCTTTCTCCCCCTATATACTTGGGGCGGACCCGCGCAGAAACGACCCGCGCCTCTCCGATGCGGTCATGCTCGAGCCTTACGGGGACCGCGACTCTCTTCAGGTGCATGCCGATGAGAGTGTCTCCGATATCTATCCCGGCGTCGG
>JAFRWQ010000048.1 GCA_017437925.1 Bacillota bacterium | reverse complement strand
GTTCCTGAAGAAGAGGTAGTCGTCGTACTTGAGACCCATACCTCCGAGGATGATAACGTCTACCTCGGCCTGCATCGCTATCCTCGCGAGGAGCTGGTTGTAGGGCTCGCCCGAGACCGAGAATATCGGCAGCTTCTGGCTTACTACCAGGGTGTTGAACAGGTCGATCATCGGTATACCGGTCCTGATCATGTTCCTGGGAACTATGCGCTTTGCCGGGTTGACCGAGGGGCCTCCGATGGGGATCATGTTCTCGGTGAGGGCGGGGCCGTTGTCCCTGGGGACTCCCGCTCCGTCGAAGATGCGGCCGAGAAGGTGGTCCGAGAAGGAGACCATCATCGGTTTTCCGAGGAAGCGGACCGGGTCGGTGGTGCTTACGCCCTGGGCTCCCGCGAAGACCTGGAGCGATACCGTATCCCTGTCCAGCTTGATTACGTTGGCGTAGCTCTTTCCCACCAGGGCCAGGTCGCCGTTGCGGACGCCTTCGGCCTTGACGGTAATTACGTTGCCTACGATAGTTTCGATCTTTGTGTAAACTTTCTGCATGTAAGGCCTCCTTAATCAGCTGCCTTCGACAAATAGAGGCTTCTGAGCTCCTGTTCCTGAGCGCTGAACTCCGGCGTGCCGAACAGGGTGTTGTGCCAGTCGAGGAAAGCCTGTCTTACCTGGTTGAAGAAGGCTCTGATCTCCTTCTTGTCGTTTATGTTGTAGGTCTTCTTCAGCACGTCGTAGAGCACGTTGAACACGTGCTGCTGGCGCTCGGGATCGCAGGCCGCGTCGACCGGATCGAAGGAGTTCTGCTGCAGGTAGACCGCGTCGAGGAGCTCGCCCTTCTGGTAGATGATGTAGTCTTCGTCGGAGGTACCTTCCTCGCCTATTACCTTCATCATCTGGTTGACCTCGTTGCTCCTTCTCAGTATCGATCTGGCTTCCTCGACCCTCTTGAGATCTACGAGGCCGCTGTACTTGGACCAGGAATCGATGGGATGGATGGCGGGGTATTTGCGGGCGTCGGAGCGCTCTCTGGAAAGTCCGTGGAAGGCGCCTACGACCTTGAGGGTCGCCTGGGTCACGGGCTCTTCGAAGTTTCCTCCGGCGGGGGATACGGTTCCTCCTATGGTGACCGAGGCGGTCTTGCCGTCCTTTAAGCGGACCTTTCCGGCTCTTTCGTAGAAGGAGGCGATGACCGATTCCAGATAGGCGGGGAAGGCTTCTTCTCCCGGTATCTCCTCAAGTCTTCCGCTCATCTCTCTCATTGCCTGGGCCCAGCGGCTGGTGGAGTCCGCAAGGAGCAGCACGTCCAGCCCCATCTGGCGGTAGTACTCGGCCATTGTCACCGCGGTGTATACCGAAGCTTCACGGGCGGCGACGGGCATCGAAGAGGTGTTGCAAATGATTATGGTACGCTCTATCAGCGAACGGCCGGTGCGGGGGTCGATGAGCTCGGGGAATTCCTTAAGGACTTCCACGACCTCGCCGGCGCGCTCTCCGCAGGCCGCGACTATTACTATGTCAACGTCGGCGTTCTTCGCTTCCATGTGCTGCAGAACGGTCTTGCCGGCTCCGAAGGGTCCGGGGACGCAGAAGGTCCCGCCCTTGGCGACGGGAAGGAAGGTGTCGATGCAGCGTATCTTGGTTACCAGGGTCTCGTCGGGCTGGAGCCTCTCGGCGTAGGCCTTGATGGGCACCTTTACCGGCCAGGAGAATATCATCGAGAGCTCCTTCTCCTCGCCCTTCTCGTTCTCAAGGACCGCCACGGTCGAATGCGAGAGATATGGACCCTTCTCTTTGACGGTCTTTACCTTCCAGTCGTCTCCCGGAAGATCGAAGGGTACCATTATGCGGTGGGTAAAGAGGCCTTCGGGGACGCTGCCTATGGTGTCGCCCGCTTCCACATGATCTCCCGGCTCCACCGCCGGAGTGAATTCCCACTCCTTATCGGGGATGGGGTCCAGATACTCGCCGCGCTCCAGGAAGAAGCCGCACTTTTCGGCCAGCTCGGGAAGGGGGTTCTGAAGTCCGTCGAAGACCTGGGTAAGAAGGCCGGGGCCGAGCTTTACGCTCAGCAGCTCTCCCGTGAATTCGACGGGATCGCCTACCTTGATCCCGTTGGTCATCTCGTAGATCTGCATACTTGCCGTGTCGCCGTTGATCCTGATGACTTCGCCCTTAAGACGGGTATCGCCCAGCAGTATGTAGCCCACCTCGTTCTTTCTGATGGAGCCGTCGAAACCCACCGTTACCAGGTTTCCGTTGACTCCCATCACATGTCCTGTTACTTTGCTCATCTAGTCTTCTCCTGTGTCTATACCTTCAGGATCTGTTCCTGAATGCCCGTGAACAGATGTGTGAACTCTTCCTTGCCGTCCTCGAACTTGAAGGCTCTCCTGCGCTCAAGGAGCTTGAGCTTCATGGCGTAGCCCATAAGGACCCAGTCGTCGAAATAGTGGAGAGAGGTCATCTCGTCCAGCCTTCTGAATTCAAGGCCCATGAGGAGTTTTTCGGCCTCGAGCGGATTCTCCGCCCCTACGGCCGCGGTTATGACGGCGCTCGACTCAGCGTCCCTGTATTCGGGGACCGGGCAGAGCCTTCCCAGCCTGATGTTCCTCTGGTAGTCCAGCTCGGCCTTAAAAGTCTTGTAGAAAGCGGACCATTCCTTCGCGAACGCCCCCTTGTCCGAGGACAGGCTCAGCTCTTCGAGGGCTTTATATACCGAAGGCGATACGGCGGTCCTGCACATGCCGAGGAACTCGTCGTAGCTCAGCGGCGGATCCTGGTCCGCTCTCAAAGCCGGAAGGCTCGAGATCAGATAGTAGTAGGTAGCCAAAGCGAGCCTCCTCTTACAGCTTGATGTCCCTCAGGAACGGCATAAGCATCTGCGTTATCTCCTCGTCGGAGCAGTCGAAGAAGCCGGATCCGTCCTTGGCGGCAAGCCTGAACCCGGTCTTTACGGCCTTCGAGGGCCTGATCTCAAGACCTGCCCCCAGCTTTTCGGCGAGCCCGCTCTTGAGAGCCTCGCTCACCTGGCCCAGCTCCACGGCGTAGCCCGAAGGATCCTCGCCGTTCAAAGCGGCCGCTATGAGAGTCGGAAGAGCCTTGTCGTTCAAGGCCTCCCCCACTTTCGCGCTCAGAAGCTTCTTAAACTCGTTCTCGACTTCGTTCTTGAACGCGAGGCCGGCGTCGCGCTTGGCCTGCTCGGCGCTGAGCCTTGCGCTGTTCTTGTAGACCTCGACTTCCTTTTCGGCGTTCTCCTTTATCTTGTCCGCTTCGGATCTTGCGTCAGAGAGTATGGAGGCAGCCTGCTTTTTGGCCTCGGCGATTATAGCCTCGGCTTCCTTGTTCGCGGCTTCTATACCGTCTTTTTTAATCGATGAGACCAGATCCTGAATTTGAAGTTCCATAATATTCACCCATATGAGAAACTGCAGATGATCGCCGGAAGCATAACATTACCCGGCATTGATTCCAATACTATTGTATATTATACCCAAAAAGTGCACGTGTGGCAACTTCCAATTGGTCCGCGCAAATCATGCATTTGTGTAATGAAAAGACCGCCCGCGGGGACGGTCTCTTCATTTCAGACGCCGAACACGGTCAGATAAATCAGTGTATGGCGCTCCTGTGGAGCACTACCTTGCCCGGAGCGGCTCCGGTGAGCTTCTTGTCGTGATAGACGACCTCGCCGCCGACTATTACGTACTCGATGCCCTCGGACAGGGCGTTGGAGTTCAGGAAGTCGGCCGCGTCTCTTACGGTGTCGTAGTTGAACAGCACCAGATCGGCGTCCATTCCGTCGGCTATGACGCCCTTGGTGTCGATAAGGGTCAGCTGGGCGGCCTGGCCGGTCATCTTGTGTATCATCTGCTCAAGGGTCAGCACCTTCTTCTCCTTGACGAAGTAGTTGATGGCGCGGGTCATGGTGCCGAAGGCGCGCGGATGTGCCTTGTCGTGGCCGCTCTTCAGTATGCCGTCGGTGCCGGGGATGATGTTCGGATGCCTTATGAGATTGAAGACGTCCTCTTCTCCTATACAGAAGTAAATTGCGGAAGCGACGCCCTTGTTGCGGATCAGCAGATCGAAGAAGACATCGAAGGGATCCATGTTGTGCTTGCGGGCGGCGTCGCCTATGGTCATGGCCTCGTACTCGGGGGTCGCGGCGCAGCTGGAAACGAAGACTCCGTCGAATCCTCCGCAGTTGAGGTACTGGTTCTCGAAATTGATCTTTCCGTTGACGATCTCATCCTTGATCTGCTCGCGGATCGCGGGGTCTTTGAGCATCTCGACCATGCCGTCGGTGCCCTTGGTGAAGTACTTGGGCGGGATGGCCGCGTTGAGATGAGTCATTGAAGCGAGGTAGGGATACTGGTCGCAGGTCACGCGTATTCCTTCGGCGTTGGCCTTGTCGATCTTCTCGATTATATCCTTGCTCTTGCCCCAGTTCTGCTTGCCCATGGCCTTGATATGGGAGAGGTGCACGCGGCAGCCGCTGCGGCGTCCCACTTCTATAGCCTCGTCGATGGCGGGCAGAACGTCGTTGCTCTCGTTGCGCATGTGGGTCGTGTATATGCCGTCGTATTTGGCGACCACCTTGCAGAGCTCGGCGACCTCGTCCACGTCGGAATACACGCTGGGGATGTAGATGAGTCCGGTGGAAAGGCCTATGGCGCCGTGCTCCATGGCCTCGGCCAACATATCCTTCATCTTCTGCAGCTCGGCCTCTGTGGGCTTTCTGTTGTCAAAGCCCATGGCGGCGATGCGCAGGGAAACATGACCTACGTTGAACTTCACGTTCTCGGGCAGTTTAAGGGTATTGACGTACTTCAGGTAGTTCTCCATGGAGGTGAAGGTCTCCATCTCCCTGGGGAAATTGTCGGTAAATATGGCCATGCCTGCCTGCATCAGCGACAGAGTCTTGGGGTCTACCGGGAACATGGAGAATCCGCACTGTCCGGCCACGTGGGTGGTTATGCCCTGGCTCAGCTTAGCCAGTGAGTTGAATTCCTTGCCCAAAGGCACGTCGCCGTGGGAGTGGGGATCGATGAAGCCGGGGGTCAGGGTAAGACCCTTGGCGTCGATCACCTTTGCCGCTTCAGCGCAGCAATCGGCGGGCAGCACCTTCAGCTTTCCGTCCTTGCAGGCGACCGTCGCCGCGCAGGCGGGAGCCCCGGTACCGTCGATCACACAGGCATTCTTGATCAACAGGTCGTACATATAATTTCTCCTTTACACTATCAGAGTAATAACGGGGCCCGCCGCGAAAGCGGGAGCCCCTTACATTATCGTTTCTTTATGTGTCAGAGCACCTCATCCTTTAAAGATCAGGCAGGCCCGGATCACACGAACAGGTTGCCGGCGATTATACCTACGTAGTTGCCGATGGAGTATCCCCAGAGACCTACGAGTATGCCGGGAACGATCATCTCGTTCCAGCCGCGGTTGATGGAGAATGCAGCAGCGGTGGTGGGTCCGCCGATGGTGGCGCAGGAAGCGTTGCAGATATCCTCCCAGTTGAACTTGAGGAGCTTCGCTCCGAGGAACAGGCATCCGAGGTTTCCGATGGTGATGAACACGATGGAAGCGAGGATGGCCGGTCCGACCTTGATGAGCTGCATGAGGTCAGCAGCGCCGCCGATGGTCACGAAGTACATCGCGATCATGTAGGTTCCGAGCTCTTCAGCTCCGGCCAGCTTCTTGAAATAGTTGGGGAACAGGGTGACCAGTATGATGGTGATGGTGCAGATGATCAGGTAGATGGAGCCGAGCAGCTGGTCGAGTATGGTGGGAAGATGCAGGCTCTTGAAGAAGTTCGCGATGAGGTTGCCTACGCCGCAGATCACGAAGGTGGTGGCTACGGACAGGGACAGGCTCAGCAGGTTGACGTTCTTGGGCTTCCAATACTGCTCTGCGGTGGAACCGGCTCCCTCGACCACGTTGGCCTCGAAGGCGTCGACATGGGGATGGGGGAAGGTCTTGCGGACCCACTTGTTGTCGGTCAGCGAACCGAGCAGGATCATCAGGATGGCTACCAGCAGGTTGGCGGCAACCGCGCAGGCGGAGATGTAGGCCTGGTCAAGGTTGAACGCGTTTCCGCAGGCTACCAGGTTTACGGTTCCGCCGACGTGGGCTCCGACTTCCATGGCTACGATGCCGTCGATATCGGGAGTGCTCTTGAACATGATACCGGCGACCGCAGCACCGATCAGAGTACCGATGGCTGCGATGTGGAATACCAGGAACAGACGTCCGGACTCCTTAATAATGCGCTTGAGGTCGCACTGGAACAGCAGGAGAGGGATGGAAAGGGGAAGTACATATCCGCCTACTGCCGAATAGGTGGGCGACGAAGAGGGAAGAATACGGATGTTTACCAGAAGCATGGTGGCGAATATGGCGACAATGGCCATACCGATCTTGGCTCCCCATTTAGTCTTCTGCTCCGCCCAGATGGAAAATGCCCCCATGAAGGCGACCATCATCCACATCAACCATGTGTTGTCAGATGGGATCAATGAAGTCATAAATGATACCTCCTTAAACATTAGATAAAAAAAGAAATGAAAAATCAAAAAGGTTTACTTCCCATAAATAGGATAACCGATAAAGCAGCCCATTGTCAACAAAATATCAATAGAAAAGGAAATGTTTCGGTATTTATTTTCCATAAACAGTCTATTCTGCATAGTTATTTTTCTTTTTTTTAGCAATACAATAGTTTTTTCGAATATGAGAATCACGCGAAACAAAAATGCGGAGCCCGGAGGCTCCGCATTTTATGCAGCATTTACGTATATTTATCCGAATCATTTCGGTATTCATCGTCTGCGGAAAACCGCTGCAGCGAATATTGCAGCAGCCAGGACTGCCGCCGACGCGGCTATCCATTCCCAGCTCGAGCTGTCGAGCAGGCTTCTCGTGTCGGTATCGACGGCATCCGCCGCGTCGCCGCCGTAATCATTTTGGTCGGGCGTCGCGAAATTTACGGGAAGCCCGGGCATCTGGCCGTCAGAGGGCCTTTCGGGCCTCTCCGAATTACCGTCCTGGCTCCCGGGGAAGCTGAAGGGCTGCATTCCGCCCCAGTTCATATTGCCTCCGAACAGGGTGCTCTGGGCGTCCCCGAAGGAGGCCGAGACCTCGTCCAGGCTTATCTCTTCGGCATTGCCGCCGATGATGACCATGTAGGTCTCCCCCTGCTCCATCCCGGGGCAGCTGAGAACGACGGATGAGAAGCTGCAGGGGACCTCCCAGCTAAG
>JAFRWQ010000047.1 GCA_017437925.1 Bacillota bacterium | reverse complement strand
GGGTACGGCAAGGAGCAGTACAAGGGGGCTGAACTCGGCCGCTTTTGCAGCCAAAAAGCCGTAGACTGCAAGATATATGAGGAACACGACGGTAATTATTATCGGCGCGATCATTTTCTTTTTACGGTCTTCGTTTTCCATATCTTTTATTATACCGCCTCCGAAGGCTCCGGGGCAAACTGACTCAGCCCTTTTATCATCATGCCTGCATCATCTCCCCTATCGCCCTTCCGACCGAGGCGGCAAGCTCCAGCGACAGGGGCAGCTCCTTTGTCCTGAAGTTGTTCATGTACCTTAGGAGCTCAAGGTTTACGGGGCCGCTGAAGCCTATATCCTTAAGGGCCGCGGCGACGTCCTTCCAGGGCATCCTGAAGAAGCCCTTGGGCGGCTCCTCCAGAGCCGGAAGCAGGTGCAGGTCGTCCTTTCCGTTGTTGTCGTGGATGTGAAGGTAATCCACATAGCCTTTGCTCTTTCTTATGAAGCCGGCCGCATCCCCCGTGGTGATCAGAGCGTGGCCCAGGTCGAGGCAGCCGCAGACCATGGGGTCGTTGAGCTCCTTCTGCATGGCGACGAAGGTCTCGGGGGTGCCCAGGCAGTAGGGAGTGGGAGGCAGGTCGGGAGCAGCCCTTCCCTGCAGGTTCTCAACTGCGATCTTTATGTTGAACTTATGGGCGTACTCGAGGAAGCTGCGGTAGTACTCCAGGTTATACCCGAAGTGGTCGCTGCCGTCGGGGAGCCTCAGGCAGTGTATAACTATCATGGGGGCGCCCAGACGAGCCGCGAACTCCATCGACTTTACTATCATGCGGTATTCTTCGGTCTCAAGGCCCATCTTCATGCCGTATTTGAAGGTGAAGGGGGCATGGGACTGGCAGAATACCATGCCTTTGGACTCTGCGTACTCCCTCAGCTCGTCGGCGAAATCCAGGGCTCCCGGGGAATCCACGGTCTCCTTCCAGTCGTTCATGGAGCAGAGGGAATAGTCAATGCCGTTAAAACCGGCTTCCTTAAGCATGTCGACTGCGCCTTTGTCCCCCACCCTGCGCCTTGCTATCATGTTTTCAACGGAAATGATCATTTTCTCGCTCCTCGGCGGAATATCAGGCCCATTATCTGCCTGAAATACAGGAAGAACCACACTATGAATATCATTATGGGAAGGCCGACCAGATAGCCGGGGTTGCCCAGCCGGTCGGCGAACCAGACCAGCGGCGAACCGGGCGAAGGCCAGTTGAGGAAGAAGAAGTTCTGGTCAAGGGCCTTGTTAATGAAGTAGATGGGGATGCACATGGCGATGCCTATGGCGAAGCACTTGGGGAGCTTCCTGACGTCGGGTCTGAGCTGACCCGCGCATATGAGTATCAGGGGATACGCGATTATGAGGGCGTGGATGACGAAGCTCCTTATGGCGAAAAAGTTGGTGGGAGGAAGGTCCACCCAGTTGGAGAAGGCAAGGGCCGCGAGAGCCCCCGGCATGAAGAGGCAGTAGCAGAGCTCCTTTAATATGGGCGTAGGCTTTAAGCAGCAGACGAACTCGGCGTACAGGGCTATGCCGCAGAGATCCAGCGGCAGGTAGTTGACGCTGAGCTGGCCGGTAACCAGCAGGACCAGGTCGCCGAAGAGCTCAAGAAAGAGGCAGGCGCTGCAGACTATGATGCATAGCGTATTGACCCCTTTGGGGCTTAGCTTTCTGCTTATGACGCACAGGGCGATTATAAATACGGCGATGGATGCGAGCCAGATCAGGTGCTCCTTCCCGTAAAGTTCAAAACCCATGCCGTCGGGCATGTTTTCGGTCGCCGTCCAGAAAAGACTCATGGGGTGACACTTCCTTTCGATCCCGCGCTTAACGGGGCTTAAGTCCTGAAAACGATCCTAATAAAACGGGGAGCGTGTTTTTTCACGCTCCCCCGCACTGCCGCTTTCGGGGTCAGCGCAGTGTTCTGCGCCTTTCCTCTTTACTTGAAATATCTCTCGAGCAGTCCCTTGAAGGCCTTGCCGTGTCTGGCCTCGTC
>JAFRWQ010000046.1 GCA_017437925.1 Bacillota bacterium | reverse complement strand
CTTGGGAAGCTGCTGTTTTGCCATTAAACTACGCCCGCGTATTCAGTTCAAGCTTTATAAGGATATCACAAGCCGCCCGCTGTTTCAAGATAAAATTGTTTCGCCTGCGTAGGCGTTTCCGCGATACGCGGCACGGCCCAATTGATCGCATTTCAGACATTTGTTGTTGTTGACAAGGCGCGGCGCCTCAAATTACAATAATTTGTACATCTTTTGTTAAAAATGTTTTCACATATACGGAAGGAGTTTTTATGTCGGAAAAGAAAAAGAGAAAGGGCCTGCAGATGCCCAGCACCCCGGTTCTGCTCTTCATCATCATAGTCGCGGTGACGGTATGCACCTATATCATCCCCGCGGGCACCTATGAGCGCTACACCGATGAAGCTACGGGCTATACTGTAGTAGATCCCTTAAGCTACGCCAGAGTGGAACAGTCCCCCGTAAGCCCGTTCCAGATGTTCGTATCGATACCCGAAGGCTTCGTAGCGGTCGGAAACATCATCTTCCTCATAGGCTTCGGCTTCTTCTGGGCCTACAGCGCCATGCAGAGCGGAGCCCTCAACGCGGCTATCAACAAGCTGCTGAGAAGCAAGGCCAGGGACAGCAAGTATTTCATCCCCATCTGCATGCTCATCTTCGCCATAGCAGGATCCACCTACGGCGAGCTTGAGACCGTCTACGGACTGGTCCCCATCTTCGTGGCTCTTGCCATCGCTTTGGGCTATGACGCCATCGTGGGCCTTTGCATGTGCTTCGTGGGCGTAGCCACCGGCTTCGCCTCCGCCACCACCAACGCCTATACCATAGGAGTCGCCCAGTCCATCGCCGAGCTTCCCCTCTTCTCGGGCCTCGGCTTCCGCTGGATCATCTTCTTCCTCCAGTACGCCCTGATGACGGTCCTCGTAATGCGCTACGCCGCCAAGGTCAAGGCCGATCCCTCCAAGAGCCTTGTCGCCGGCGAAGACTTCTCGTCCTTCACCCTCGACATCGACGAGGACACCGTCTTTACCGGAAAGCATAAGATCATACTGCTCTCGATGCTGGGCACCGTGGCGGTCATAGTCTACGGCTCCCTCAAGCTCGGTTTCTGGATCAACGAGATGAGCGCCGTCTTCATCATCTCCGCCCTTGTGATCTCGATCATCGCAGGGTTCAAACCCGAAGAGATCAAGGACAACTTCATCACCGCCTATAAAGAGATCGCCATAGGCATGATAGTCGTGGGCATGGCGAGGGCCATACTCATCATCATGCAGAAAGGCGTCATCATCGACACCGTGGTCCACGCCCTCTCCTCTCTGATGACCGGCCTGGGCTCCGTGGGCTCTTCGATCTCCATGCTCATAGCCCAGAACATCATCAATTTCTTCATTCCCTCCGGCTCCGGCCAGGCTACCGCCATCATGCCCATCATGGTCCCTCTAGGAGACCTCGCGGGAGTATCCCGCCAGACCACCGTCCTCGCCTACCAGTTCGGAGACGGTTACTCCAACATGCTCTGGCCCACCTGCTCCGTCGCCACCATGTGCGGCATAGGCAAGATACCCCTCAACAAGTGGTACAAGTTCTTCATCCCTGTCTACGCCTGCTGCTTTGCCCTTCAGGTCGTGCTTATAGTTATCGCCACCCTGATCGGCTACTGATATCAAATATCGGAAAACGGCCCTCCCCTTCCGAAAAGGATGTGGGAGGGTCTTTGTTTATGTGGTAAAATACTGGGGACGAAAGGAGCCGGCATGGACCTCATCACGGCAAGGCACATAAAAAAGGATTTCAGCGAAAAGCAGCTGCTCGAAGATGTCGACATCATAATCCACGAGGGCGACAAAATAGGACTGGTGGGAGTCAACGGCAGCGGCAAATCCACCCTTCTTAAGATACTGGCGGGGGTCATGGAGCCGGAAGGCGGCGAGATCATCAGGGCCGCCGGGCTTCGCACGGCCTACCTTCCCCAGGATCCCGTCTGGGAGCCGGAGCTCTCCATCCTGGAGCAGACCGTAAAGTACCTTAAGACCGAGGTCCCCGAGTACGAGTGCAGGAGCATCCTTTCAAAGCTGGGCATAGACGATCCCTCGGCGCCCATGAAGACCCTCTCGGGCGGACAGAAAAAGCGGGCCGCCCTGGCCGCCGTCCTCGCCGAAAAGGCGGATCTGCTCATACTGGACGAACCGACCAACCACATGGACACGGCCTCCATCGAGTGGCTTGAGGACAGGCTGGGCGAATTCAAGGGCTCCATCATCATGATCACCCACGACCGCTACTTTCTCGAGCGGGTCGCCGGCCGCATATGCGAGATCGAAAAGGGCCGGCTGGTGAGCTACGAGGGCAATTACGACAAATACCTCGAAGCCAAGGCCGAAAGGCTCTCGATGGCTATGGCAAGCGAAAGAAAAAGGGCCGCCATTTACAAAAAAGAGCTGCGCTGGATGCACTGGAGCGCTCCCGCCAGGACCACCAAGGCGAGAGGCAGGATACAGCGCTTCGAGGAGCTCGAAAAGGCGAAGCAGAGCTTTGAGGACCCCCGACTTGAGATAGGGACCATCACCACCAGACTGGGCAAAAAGATCATCGAGCTCAGGGGCGTAAGCAAGGCCTTCGGGGGACGCACCGTAATAGACAGCTTCGACTACACGGTCTTAAGAAACGACAGGGTCGGCATCATAGGCCCCAACGGCTGCGGAAAGACCACCCTTCTCCGCATGATAGCGGGAAAACTGGAACCCGACGAAGGCGTTATAGACACCGGAGAGACCGTTAAAATAGGGTATTTCTCGCAGGAAACGGAAGACCCCGATCCCACCCAAAGGCTCATAAAGTATGTTGAGAGCGTGGCATTAAACGTTAAGACAGACGAAGGCTGGCTCTCGGCGTCCCAGATGCTGGAGCGCTTCCTCTTCCCCGCCTACACCCACTCCATGGAGATCGGAAGGCTATCCGGCGGCGAAAGAAGAAGGCTCGCCCTGCTTACCGTCCTCATGCAGGCTCCCAATGTGCTGCTTTTGGACGAACCGACCAACGACCTGGACATAGAGACCCTGACCATACTCGAAGACTACCTGGACGACTTTCAGGGCGCCGTCATAGCGGCCTCCCACGACAGGTACTTCCTGGACAGGCTGGCGGTCAAAAGCTTCGTCTTCACCGGTGAAGGGCATATAGAGCAGTACATCGGAGGCTACAGCAGCGCCATGAACGCCCTGGAAAGGGAGGAAGAGGAGCGCCTGCGGGAAGTCCCGCCGCAGAAGAAAAAGAACGTCTCAGGGCCTCTGGGAGCCTCTGTAGGCCCCTCCCCCGCCCGGGAGAGGACCCATCAGCTGCGCATGAGCTACAACGAGCAGAAGGAGTTCGAAAGCATAGAGGGCGAAATAGAGGCTCTGGAGGGCGAGCTGGCAGAGACCGAAGCCCTGATGAACGAAAGCTCCGAAGACTACGGCAGACTCATGGAGCTCTCCGCGAAAAAAGAAGGGCTTGAAGAGAAGCTCCTGGAAAAGATGGAGCGCTGGGAATACTTAAGCGAGCTGGACAGCAGGATAAAGGAGCAGAAGAGGCAGGGCCGCTGAACCTGCCCGCCCTTGATAAGGACGCCCCTCCGTGATAGAATATTCCGGCGAAAGGAGTGCAGTATGCGCGAATCCACAGTGATACACGAATCCGCAGAGGATTACCTGGAGATGATGCTCATGCTCAAGGAGAGCAAGGGCTACATCAGGTCCATAGACGTGGCCGCGGGCCTTGGAGTCACCAAGCCCAGCGTTTCCTATGCCGTTAGGAGGCTGCGCGAAAAGGGCCTCATCACCATGGCCGAGGACAACGCCATAGAGATGACCGAAAAGGGCCTGGACATCGCGAAAAAGATGCTGGAGCGCCACAACGCCATCACCAGCATACTGATGCAGCTGGGTGTCAGCGAGGACACCGCCTGCGAGGACGCCTGCCGCATAGAGCATGACCTGAGCGACGAGAGCTACGAGGCCATAATCAGGGCCATGGGAGGCCACGTGAAGCCTCTCCACACCCACCATTCCCACATATTCACCGAAAACGAGTAGAAGGCGCAGGGCCGTCCGAAAAGCCCGTAAACCCCATGCAAAGCGCAAAAACACCCGCGGAAGCGATGCTTCCGCGGGTCTTGATTTTTGATGCGGGTCTGTAGCAGGCTCATGACGCCTGTCGCGAAACCGGCCGGGCGCGCGGGCTTTAAACTAGATCCTTGCGACTCCGTCCTTGCGGGCGGCTTCGGCGACAGCTTTTGCCACGGCGTCCCTGACTCTGGGATCGTAGGGAGGAGGCAGGATGTTGTTGGCGCTGAGCTCGTCCTCGCCTACAAGTCCCGCGATGGCGTAGGCCGCCGCGATCTTCATGTTCTCGGTGATCTGGCTGGCTCTGACGTCGAGGGCGCCCCTGAAGAGTCCGGGGAAGCAGGATACGTTGTTGATCTGGTTGGGGAAGTCGCTGCGTCCGGTGGAGACGATGGCGGCGCCGGCTGCCTTGGCTTCGTCGGGGAAGATCTCGGGAGTCGGGTTGGCGCAGGCGAAGATGATGGGATCCTTAGCCATGGTCTTTACCATCTCGCCGGTGAGGGTGCCGGGGGCGGATACGCCGATGAATACGTCGGCTCCCTTG
>JAFRWQ010000045.1 GCA_017437925.1 Bacillota bacterium | reverse complement strand
TTCGAGTGGTCCGACGAAGAGAACCGCTACATGGCCATGCACCATCCCTTCACCTCGCCCAAGAAGGAGCACATCAAGTACTTGGACACCGGCGAGCTGGACAAGATATACGCCGACGCATACGACATAGTCATCAACGGCTACGAAGCCGGCGGAGGCTCCATCAGGATACATGACAGCGGCCTGCAGAAGAAGATCTTCGAAGTGCTGCAGCTCACCGAAGAAGACATCCAGAACCGCTTCGGCTTCTTCATCGACGCCTTCAAGTACGGAGCTCCTCCCCACGGAGGCCTGGCCTACGGCCTCGACAGACTCTGCATGCTTATCTGCGGGACCGACGACATCAGGCAGGTCATTGCCTTCCCCAAGAACCAGAACGCCCAGTGCGTCATGTCCGACGCCCCGACCACCGTCGAGAAGAAGGACCTCGACCTGCTGTCCATAGAAGTCAAAAAGGCTGAAAAATAATGCGCATAGGAGTATTCGGCGGAAGCTTCGACCCGGTCCACTCGGGCCACCTCATACTGGCAGAGCAGCTGAGAGAAGAAGCTAAACTGGACAAGGTGATCTTCATACCGACCTTCATCTCGCCCTTTAAGCTCAGCGCCAAGGCAGCCGACGGAGAGGACAGGATGAACATGCTCAGGCTCGCCTTCGGAGGCAACCCCTATTTTGAGCTGAGCGACATTGAGCTCAAGAGGCAGGGCACGTCCTACACCGTCGATACTTTGGAGGCTCTTCAAAAGCAGTACCCGGATTCAAGCCTCTATTTCATCATGGGCACCGACGCCTTCCTGGGGATAAAGGGCTGGTACAGGAGCGAAGACCTGCTGAGGAACTACAGCTTTCTGGTGGGAAAGCGCAAGGGCTATGACAGCGAAAAGCTGGACAGGCTTATAGAAGAGCTTAAGGAGCGCTTCGGTACGGACGCGAGAAGCCTTGAGATCCCCGAGCTGGAGCTCTCTTCGAGCGATCTGCGCTTAAGGCATCAGGCCGGCCGCTCCATCAGGTACCAGACTCCCGACCCCGTCATCGAATACATAGAGGAGAAGGGTCTTTACACCGGGCTTCTTGAGACCCTGGAGGACTTCGCGAAAGAACACCAGAGCGAAAAGAGGCTAAGGCACACGAAGGGCGTAGTCGAGTACGCCGAGATGTACGCCCTAAAGTACGGGGCGGATCCCTTCAAGGCCAAGGTCTGCGCATGGTTCCACGACAATTACAAGGACGCGGGGAACCTGGAGCACGGAGCCAAGGCCGCCGAAGAGCTCAAAAGGCTCTTCGGGATCTCGGATCCCGACATGCTCAACGCCCTTAAATATCACACCACGGGAAGGCCCGGCATGAGCCTTCTTGAGAAGGTCATAAAGCTGGCCGACCAGCTGGAGCCTTCCAGGAGCTTTCCCGGCATAGAAGAAATGAGAGCGGGGGTCTCGGACGACATAGACGAGACTCTGCTGGCTCTCCTTGAGAGCACCAAAGAATACGTGCTTGCCGGGGGGCAGACCTACGACGGCCTGTCCCAGCAGGCTATAGATCATTACCGGCGGAAGGTCCGCGGGGAATAAGCTAAGGAGAAGTGAATGGAAAACAGAGAGATTGCGGTCAGGATCGCCATGATCATGGATGAGAAGAAGGCCGAGGACATCGACGTCATCGATATCGCCGAAAAGTCAGGCTTTGCCGACTACCTCATCATAGGCACCGCGAGGAACATGAGGCAGCTGGGCGCCATGGCCGGCGAGCTTGAGGACAAGCTGGCCGAAGACGGCATACTGGTCCACCACACCGAGGGCAAGAGCTCGGGCTGGATACTCATGGATTACGGCGACATCATAGTGAACCTGCTCACTCCCGAGCAGCGCAGCCACTACCAGCTGGAGAGGGTATGGAACGACTGCGTCCGCCTGGACATAGACTTCCCCCACAAGAACGAGTTATGAAAAGACTTATAGACGAGATCACCGGGATCATACGGGAGACCGGCTTTGAGGGCCTGGACGATTTTCCCATGCTCTACACGGCGGCGACGGCCGAAGACAGGAGGCTGGAGGCAGTCCTTGAGATGTACCTGGAAAAGCCCGACGAGACCATAGGGCGCCAGCTTTTCGAAGAGCTTTCGGCCTACATTACCCTTGACGACATCAACATGGGGCTCATGGCCCGCGCCGCGAAAGCCCTTTTGGACGGGGGCTTTGCTTCCCGCTGAAGATCAAGAAAGGAAAAATGAAGAAGAATCAAAACGAAGTTTTAAGAATAGTGCCTCTCGGAGGCCTTCAGGAAATTGGAAAGAACATAACCGTCTTCGAGTACGGAGACGATATAGTGATACTGGACTGCGGCATGGCCTTCCCCGATTCGGACATGCTGGGCGTAGACATAGTGATACCCGACTTCACGTACCTCAGAGAGAGGGCTGAAAAGATAAGGGGACTCATAGTGACCCACGCCCACGAGGACCACATAGGGGCCATCCCTTACCTGCTGCAGGAATTTGACGTGCCCGTTTACGCCAGCAGGCTGACCCTGGGCTTTATCGAATACAAGCTTAAAGAGCACGGCATAAAGGGAGACCTCAAGGAGATAGCGGCGGGCGATTTCATTAGGCTCGGGAGCTTCACCATAGAGACCCTGCACACCACCCATTCGGTGGCCGACTCCCTGGCGTTCTGCATAGACACCCCGGCGGGCACGGTCTTCCACACGGGAGACTTCAAGATAGACCTTACGCCCATAGACGGACAGATGCTTGATTTTTCAAGGCTTTCGCAGATAGGGGACGGAGGGGTCTCCCTGCTTATGGCGGACAGCACCAATGCCGGAAGAAGGGGGCACTCCCTCTCTGAAAGCTCGGTGGGCCTGGCCCTTGAGAGCATCTTAAAGACCGCCAAGGGAAGGGTGATCATAGCCAGCTTTTCCTCCAATGTGCACAGAGTCCAGAAGATCATGGACCTGGCCGCGGCCAACGGCAGAAAGATAGCCGTCTGCGGGCGCAGCATGGAGAACATGATAAGGATAGCTTCCGAGCTGGGCTACATGACCATACCGGCGGGCAGCTTAATAGATATTAAAGACTTAAGGCTTTACGACGACGAAGACCTGCTGATCATAACCACCGGAAGCCAGGGAGAGACCATGAGCGCCCTCGCCAGAATGGCGGCGGGAGAGCACAAGCAGGTCAGGATAAGGGCGACGGATACTGTAATTCTTTCGTCCTCGCCGGTCCCGGGCAACGAAAAGACGGTCTCCAACATAGTGAACGAGCTGATGGAGAAGGGCGCCAAGGTCATATACAACGAGATAGCCGACGTCCACGCTTCGGGCCACGGAAACCAGGAGGAGCTCAAGCTGATGCAGGCCCTCTTAAAGCCCGAATACTTCATGCCGGTCCACGGCGAGCAGAGGCACCTTCAGTACCACGCCGAGCTGGCAAGGCAGATGGGCATACCTCAGGATAACATCATCATCGGAAAGAACGGCATGGTGGTGGAGCTTTTTGAGGGGAAGGCCCGTCTAAGCGCTGAGACCGTGACCTGCGGAGCGATAATGGTCGACGGCCTCGGGATAGGCGACGTGGGAAGCGTCGTCCTCAACGAGAGAAAGAACCTTTCCGTCGCGGGCCTTGTGGTAGCGACCGTGGTTTACGATACCTCGATACGCGAGATCATCGCGGGTCCCGAGCTTCATACCAGAGGCTTCATATACGTCCAGGAGTACGGGACCATACTTCAGAACGCCACCGGACTGGTGAGAGAAGCGCTGATGGACGCTACCGACGATCAGATGAAGGACATCGAGGCTATAAGAAAGATCATCAGGGACGTGCTCAGAAACTACTTTTACGACAGGCTCAACCGCAGCCCGGTCATACTTCCCATAGTTATAGAGATCTAGGAGGACAAAATGCAGAACGTTTACGACATCGCATACGATCTGGTCAGATCCCTTAAGGAGACCGACCAGTACAAGAACTACGCGGCCTTAAAGGCCCAGGTGGACGGCAACGAGCAGCTGAAGAACATGATAGAGGATTTCCAGGAAAAGAGCATGGAGATCCAGACCAAGCTGATGATGGGCGAGAAGGACGAGAACCTGGGAGCCCAGCTCCAGTCCCTCTACGGCATAGTCATGTCCGATCCCTCGGCGGCGGCATATCTGCAGTCCCAGATGGCCCTGTCCCAGATCATAAGCGACATATACAAGATCATAGGAGAGTCGCTCAATGTCTAAGGTATACGAGAACAGGCTCGCCCGCATAAGGGCAGGCTTTGAGAGCAGGGGAATAGACGCTCTGCTGCTCACCGACATTTATAACATAGGTTACGTAACAGGAACGAGCGGCCGGGATCTCAAGATCCTGGTCACAAACGACGACGCATGGGTCATTACCGACTTCAGATACAGGGAGATGGCCCAGGGCCTTGCCCATCTCAAGTACTTTGAGATAGGCAACGGCGGAGCCGCTTTTACCGACCTGCTCAAAGAGCTTAAGTTTGAAAGCCTGGGGCTTGAAAAGGACCACATAAGCCTGGGAGAATACCTGCAGGTAAAAGACGCGGTCCCCGAAAGAAAGCTTGTCCCGATCACCGGCCTTGTGGAAGACCTCAGGATGATCAAGGACGAGGAGGAGCTCAGAAGGATAGCAGCCGCGGAAAAGCTGGGCGACGAAGGTTTCATGCACATGCTTGACTTCATCAAGGCCGGAATGACCGAGTCCGAGATCGCGGCCGAGCTTGAGTATTACATGAGGTCCCACGGGGCTTCGGGACTTTCCTTCGGCACCATAGCGGTTTCGGGGCCCAACAGCTCCTATCCCCACGGGGTGCCGGGCTTAAGAAAGCTTCAGAAGGGCGATTTCCTCACTCTCGACTTCGGCTGCATAGTCGAAGGCTACTGCTCCGACATGACCAGGACAGTCGCGATCGGCGAGCCCACCGAAGAGATGAGGAAGGTCTACGACACCGTCCTCAAAGCCCAGCTCAACGCCTGCGAAAAGATACGCGCGGGGCTCACCGGCATACAGTGCGACGCCTTTGCGAGAGACATTATAACGGAAGCAGGCTACGGCCCTTATTTCGGCCACAGCCTGGGCCACGGAGTGGGCCTTCAGGTCCACGAGATGCCCCGCTTCAGCAAGCTCTACAACGGGACCATAGCCCCCGATACCGTCGTCTCCATCGAACCGGGCATATATCTACCGGGGAAATTCGGCGTCAGAATTGAGGACTTGGCAATAATCACGGCAGATGGTATAATAAACCTTGCGTGTTCACCGAAAGAGCTTATAATACTTTAGTGTGACAGACTGTTTGTTACTTTTTACAGCAATAAAATTTACGGAGGATAAATATGATATACGCCAGTGACTTCAGAAACGGCAAGACCTTCATCGTTAACGGCGATCCCTGCGTTGTCGTAAGCTTTCAGCACGTAAAGCCCGGCAAGGGAGCAGCCTTCGTGCGCACCAAGTACAGGAACATCCTGACCGGAGCCACCAGAGAAGAGGCCTTCAGCCCCAGCGACAAGTTCGAAGAAGCCCATATCGAGACCAAGAAGATGCAGTATCTCTACAACGACGGAGAGCTCTATTACTTCATGGATCCCGAGACTTACGACCAGATCCCCCTGGCTTTTGAGCAGGTCGAAGACGCCATCAAGTGGATGCGCGAGAACGACATGGCCACCGTCAGGTTCTTCCAGGGCAATGCTTTCTCCGTCGAGGCCGAAAGCTTCGTGACCCTTGAGGTCATCGACTGCGAGCCCGGCGTCAAGGGCAACACCGCCACCAACGTGACCAAGGCCGCTACCGTCGAGACCGGCGCTATCGTTCAGGTCCCCATCTTCATCGAAGTCGGTGAAAAGATCCAGATCGATACCCGCGAGGGCGGAGAGTACATAGGCAGGGCTTAGTCAAGTGGACAGAGAGACCAGATCGAGGAGCATAGCAGGGCTGATAGGATTGGCCCTGTTTATTGCCGTAGTCGTCTTTATCGGGGTCCTTATCAAAAAGGGCTACGACAAGATCAACTACTACAAATACTATAACGAGGCCTTTAAACCCGGCGATACCACCCAGGTCGAGTTCACCGTAAAGCGCGGCGAGAGCTACAACAGCTTCGCCGAAAGGCTCATGGTGGAGGGCATCATCGAGGACAAGGACATCTTCATCATCAAGACCAAGCTTTTGGGTCTGGGACCCAGCTATCAGGCCGGCGATTTCGTCCTTTCCCCCTCGATGACCATGGAAGAGATCATGGCCCAGCTTCAG
>JAFRWQ010000044.1 GCA_017437925.1 Bacillota bacterium | reverse complement strand
CGAAGTGTACTTTTTCGTGATCGCTCCCATGCTGAGGGCATCGGTGATGATGACACCGTCGTAGCCCAGCTCGCCCCTGAGCTTTTCGGTGAGCAGGACATACGAAAGTGAAGCAGGGGTCTTGTCGCCGGTGAACGCGGGCGCCGAGATGTGGGCCGCCATGACGAAGTTGGCTCCGGCTTCTATGCCGGCATTGAAGGGCAGCAACTCGCAGGAGAGCATCTCCTCCCAGGTCTTTTTGGTCTCGGCATAGCCGGTGTGGGTGTCGGCCGTGGTGTCTCCGTGGCCGGGGAAGTGCTTGATGCAGCACATTACGCCTTCGGACTGCAGGCCTTCGCAGGCAGCGGCGACCATCAGCGAAACAGCGGCGGGATCGCTGCCGAAGGCTCTGTCACCTATGACACGGTTCTTCGGGTTCGTGTTTATGTCGGCGACCGGCGCGAAATCGAGGTCGATATCGTATAAGCTCAGGTATCTTCCCATGGTCGCGCCCGTCTCAAAGGCCCGGTCGGGGTCTCCGCTGTTTCCTACGGTCTCCATGGCGGGTATCTTGGCGATGCCGAAGTCTCCGTATCCGGAAAGCCTTCTGACCCTTCCGCCTTCTTCGTCTATGCTGAGCAGGGGCCTGATGCGGCCCAGGCTGTGGAGGGTCTCTGTCAGGGCTGTGAACTGGGCTTTGTTCTTGACATTTTGAGAAAGCAGGCAGAAGCCCCCGCAGGGGTAGGCTTCGTAGGCCTCCTTCATCTTGTCGCTCACCGAGGTGACATAGGTCGTGACGGCTTTGCCGGTCTTCGGATCAAAGCAGAGGCTCTCGACGTAGGCGACGAAGAGCTGGCCCACCTTTTCCCTCAGGCTCATGGAAGAGAGCAGGGTCTCGACGGGATCCTCTTCGGGTTCGAAGGGGACGGGTTCAGGCTCTATGGGTTCTTCCGGAGGCTCGTCGGGAGCTCTGGTCCTGCCGTCTCCCCCCGGAGGAGCCTCGCCCCTGATCGATGAGGCCGAGCTTATAAAAGCTTCGCCCAGAGCGCAGCCCGATAGTCCTGCCATAAGGCAGAATATTAACATGAGACTCAGCAGCTTGGTCGTCATTGATCCTTTCTTCTGAAGAGGTCTCCCGCCTTTACTTCAAAGGGGACGTTAACGGTCATGATCTTCATGGGGGAGGCGGAGCGCTCTACGGACTCTCCGTCTTCGTTTACTATGGACTTGACGGTAAATGGCCTGCCGCAGAAGCCGGGGCTCACCGCTTCCAGCTCGTCGCCGGCCTTAAAGGGGTTCCTCGTAAGCAGCTTAACATAATTACCATTACTGTCTTCAGCGGCGCTGCCGACGAAGAGCCAGTCCCTGATGTAGCCGGTGGTGTCGGGCGCGATCGACTCGGGGTCTCCCAGGTAGAAGCCGGTGCAGTACGGCCTGTGGCTGGAGCTGTCCAGCTCCCTGTGGATGTCTTCGAGGCTTGCGGTGCCGTCCATGGCCATGCGGTAGGCGTTGACGGTGGTCCCTATGGAGTAGGGGGTCCTCATGCGGCCTTCGATCTTGAAGGAGCATATGCCGGCTTCTGCAAGCCTGTCAAGTATATCGACGCAGCAGAGCTCCTTTGAACTCAGTATGCCGCTGCCTTTTTCATCCTCTATGATCTGAAAGTATTCGCCGGGCCGCTTTTCTTCCATCAGGTAGTAATTCCAGCGGCAGGACTGGGCGCATTCTCCGCGGTTCCCGCTGCGCCCCGCGAGGTAGGCGGAGAGCAGGCATCTGCCCGAGTAGGACATGCACATGGCTCCGTGGATGAAGGCTTCGAGTTCAAGGCCTTTGGGGGCTTTGGTGTGAAGCTCCGCGATCTTTTCTATGGAAAGCTCCCTCGCCAGCACTATGCGGCTTACGCCCATATCGTAATAGACCCCGGCGGCCCTGTAATTCATGCAGTTGGCCTGGGTCGACAGGTGTATCTCCATATCGGGGCACTGCTCTTTTATCTCTGCTATGGCCCCTATGTCGGAAACTATGATGGCGTCTATGCCGATGTCGGAGAGCCTTCTCGCGTAATCGCCCAGCAGGGGGATCTCATCGTTGTTTGCGAAGCAGTTGACTGTGATGAAGATCTTCTTTCCGAAGGCGTGGACGTGGGAGGCGGCTTCCCAGAGAGCCTCCTCGGTAAAACCGACCTTAGAAGCTCTCAGCTGCATGAAGGGTCCTCCGCAGTATACCGCGTCGGCCCCATACCTTATGGCCGTCCGTATGCCCTCCATGTCCCCGGCAGGGGCGAGAAGCTCTATGTTTTTAAGATCCGTCATAATATATCTCCGCCGGGAAGCGCCGAAAGATCGCATTTCGCTTAAAATAAACGTATCCCTTTGCGTTCGCGCTCCGCGTAATGTATCATAATATTTCTGAAAGGATTGTATCATGAACGGAGTTTTTAATAAACCTGAAATTTTAGCCCCCGTGGGGGGACAGGAGCAGCTGCTGGCCGCCGTAAGGAGCGGGGCGGACGCGGTGTATTTCGGTCTTCAGAGCTTCAATGCCCGCAGAAACGCCGAGAATTTCGCGGGAGAAGGCCTTAAGGACACCATAGCCTACTGCAGGGCCGGGAACGTAAAGGTCTACATCACCGTCAACATCCTGGTGAAGGACGGGGAGATCTCGGATATGCAGAAGGCCGTCGATACCGCAGCCGAAGCGGGAGCCGACGCAATAATCGTCCAGGACCTCGCCGTCGCCCGGTACATACGGGACCGCTGGCCCGGGCTTTCCATGTTCGCCTCCACCCAGATGGTCTGCCACAACGCCGAGGGCGTCAGGGAGCTTCAGAAGCTGGGTTTCAAGCGGGTCGTCCTTGCAAGGGAGCTGTCGCTTAAGGAGATAAAGAGCGTCATAGACGAGACCGGGGCCGAGACCGAGGTCTTCGTCCACGGGGCCCACTGCATGAGCGTCTCCGGGGCCTGCTACATGTCTGCCATGATAGGGGGAAGGAGCGGCAACCGCGGACTCTGCGCCCAGCCCTGCCGCCTGGACTGGCAGCTGAACGGAAAGAATTACGCCCTGTCTTTAAAGGACCTCTCATACGTCGAGCACATGAGGGAGCTGGCGGACGCGGGCGTGACCTCCTTTAAGATCGAAGGGCGCATGAAGAGGGCGGAGTACGTCGCCGCCGCCGTCACCGCCTGCAGAAAGAGCCTCGCCGGCGAAAAGCCCGACATGGATACCCTGCGCTCGGTCTTCAGCCGCAGCGGCTTTACCGACGGCCATCTGACGGGCAAAAGGGGTCCCTCCATGTTCGGTACCCGCACCAAGGAGGACGTCACAGCGGCGGCCGGGGTCTTTAAGAAGCTTCAGGCCATATATGCCAAAGAGCCTCAGACGGTCCCCGTGGATATGGAGCTGTCCGTGACCCGTGAACTCGGCGCGGAGCTTATTGTCTCTGACGGAGAGCATTCGGTACGCTCTTTAGATTTCGATGTTCAGGAGGCGAAGACCCGTTCCGTAAGCGAGGAGCAGGCTCTCAAGAGCCTGTCAAAGACCGGCGGCACCCGGTATTACTTAAGAGATCTGAAATTCAGCGCCGAAGAAGGCCTTATGGTCCCGGCTTCAGTCCTCAACAGTCTCAGAAGGGACAGTCTTTCTCTGCTTGAGCGAAAGAGGGCTTTGTTCCCGGATCCCGCGGTCGCTCCGTCAGAGGGCGTCAGGGTCCCGTATATCGGCGATCCGGCTGTAACGGATACCTGTCTGCTTGAACCTAAGGGCGATATGCCGGTATATGACCCAAAGCCCCGCGCCGCGATCGACATGCTGCAGCCCCTTCCCAAAGCCTTTGAGCGCCCCGTATACCCCTTCAGGATGCGCTTCGAGTCATTATTCCAGATCAGGGCAAAAGGCCCTCAGAAGGGCTTTATGAGCCTCACAGAGGACATGGGGATCATACTGCCGGTCAGCGTCATAGAAAAGGAGCCGCAGCTTTTGGAAGAGTACGGCGACGCCCTCTTCGCCGAGATCCCCGCCTGCCTCTGGCCGGGCAGGGGAGAGCGGATGAAGGAGCGCCTGACCGTCCTTAAGGAAAAGGGTCTTGCCAGGGTCACGGCCGACAATAT
>JAFRWQ010000043.1 GCA_017437925.1 Bacillota bacterium | reverse complement strand
GGCAGCGTTTACATCGGGGGAAAGGACCTTAAGAGCCTCTCGCCCAAAGAGACCGCAAGGCGCGTCGCCCTGGTGCTGACCGACAGGGTGGCCCCCCGCCTCATCAGCTGCTTTGAGCTGGTCAGCATGGGACGCTACCCCTACACGGGCATGCTGGGAAGGCTCAACGCCGAAGACAGGAGGATCGCCTATGAAGCCCTGGAACGGGTCGGGGCGTCGGAGCTCTCCGATAAGGACTTCTCCACCCTCTCCGACGGCCAGAAGCAGAGGGTGCTGCTGGCCAGGGCCATCTGCCAGGAGCCGGAGCTTCTGATACTGGACGAGCCCACCGCCTACCTGGACATAAGGTACAAGATCGAGCTGCTTGAAATACTGCGGACCATGGCGAAGGACAAGAACACCGCCATTCTCATGTCGCTTCACGAGATAGACCTGGCGTCAAAGGTCTCCGACCTCCTGATGAAGGTCAGGGAGGACGGAGTTTCGAAACCTCAGAGCCCCGGGAAGATCATGACCGAAGGCGCCGCGGAGGAGCTTTTCGGGATCGAAAGGGGCTCCTACGACCCCCTGTTCGGCAGCGTGGAGCTTCCAAAGGCCGAGGGCAAAGCGAGGGTCTTCGTGGTCAGCGGGGCGGGAAGCGGGATACCCCTGTTCAGGGAGCTTCAGAGGAGGGCCCTGCCCTTCTCCTGCGGAGTCTTGAGGGAAGGAAGCGCGGACCTGGCGGTCGCAGAGCGCCTCGCCGTCTCGGCTGTAAGCCTCGGGTATTCGTACGGGCAGGATGATCTCGCCGAGCGGCCCGACGGCCCGGATGCAGGCATCGAGCCCTCGAGCCTTGAAAATGAAGCGTTTTCAAGAGCGCTGGCAGAGCTGAAAAGCTGCGAAACAGTGATATGTACAGGCCTTCCCGAAGACCCGGTCTTAAAGCGCTTAAGCGAAAAGCTGCTGAAAGCCGCAGAGGAAGAAGGCCTCGCGATCGCGGCCTGCGTTGATGAGATACCTGATCTAAGGAACAAGACATGGCGAAAACTACGATCCCCAGAATACTCATAGCGGGCAGCGGCAGCGGCTGCGGAAAGACCACCGTAAGCTGCGCCCTCATGCAGGCCCTGACAGACAGAGGCCTTGAAGTCGCGCCATTCAAGTGCGGTCCAGACTACATCGACCCCATGTTCCACGGCAGGATATGCGGCAAGGCCGGCAGCAATCTCGACTCGTATTTCTTTGACGGCGATACACTGAAATACGCGCTGGCGAAGAACGGCAAAGGCCGCGGCATAAGCGTCATCGAAGGCGTGATGGGCTATTACGACGGCCTGGGCCTCGCGTCGCTCAAAGCGAGCACAAGCGAGATCGCGGGCATCACGAAGACTCCGGTCATACTGGTCGTCGACGCGAAAGGAGCCTCGCTTTCCGTCGAAGCGGTGATCAAAGGCTTCCTCGACTTCACCGAAGACAGCGGAATAAAGGGCGTCATCCTTAACCGCTGTTCGCAGCGCGTCTACGAGGTCCTGGCGGAGGATATCGGACGCCGCTTTGAAGGCCGCGTAAAGCCTTTGGGCTTCATGCCCTTTATGAAGGACTGCGGCCTTGAGAGCAGGCACCTGGGCCTGGTCACCGCCGCCGAGGTGGAGGACCTTTCCGCAAAGCTTGAAAAGCTGGGCGCTCAGGCTGAGATCTCCCTCGATATCGACGGCATCATCGGACTGGCCGGGACCGCTCCCGCCCTGGAATTTGAGCCTCCCGCCCTGTCCCGCCTTTCCGAAGGCTTTAGGATAGGGGTCGCCCTGGACAAGGCCTTCTGCTTCTACTACGAGGACAGCCTGCAGGTCTTAAGGGATCTGGGAGCCGAGACAGTGTACTTCAGCCCGCTTGAGGACAGCGCTCTGCCCGAAGGTCTGGACGGTCTCTACCTGGGGGGAGGCTACCCCGAGCTGTACGCCGAGGCCCTCTCGTCCAACGCCTCCATGCTCTCCTCGGTCCGTAAAGCCCTTGATTCCGGCCTTCCCTGCATCGCCGAATGCGGAGGCTTCATGTACCTGACCGAAGCGATAGGGGGCTTCCCCATGGCCGGAGTCATAAAGGGAAAAAGCTTCGACAGCGGCAGGCTCTCCCGCTTCGGCTACGCCGTGATAACTGCCAAAGAGGACAACATGCTCTGCAAAAAAGGCGAAAGCATAAGGGCCCACGAGTTCCACCGCTGGGATTCGGAGGACTGCGGAGCGGGCTTTACCGCTGAAAAGGCAGACGGCAGGACCTGGGACTGCGTCTTTTCGGGTCCCGCCCTGTACGCCGGCTACCCTCACTTCCACTTCCTCGCAAACCCCGTCTTCGCCCTGGGCTTCGCCCGCGCCTGCATAAAGGAGAAACACCGCCATGAACGGGATCATCAGCCCCGCTGAGATAGAAAAGCGCAGTTTTGAGATCATAAGCGAAATGCTCGAAGGCCGCTGCCTCGACCCCGAGAACGAAGCCGTGATCAAAAGGGCCGTACACACCACCGCCGACCTCGACTACGCGGAGAACCTGGTCTTTTCGGACCATGCGGTGAGCAGGGGCATAGAGGCTCTCAAAGCGGGCTGCTGCATAGTGACCGACACCCAGATGGCGAAGGCCGGGATCAACAAGGCGGCCCTGGCAAGGCTGGGAGGAGAAGTCTTCTGCTTCATGTCCGACGAGGACGTCGCAGCCGAGGCTAAGACGAGAGGCGTGACCCGGGCCTCTGTCTCCATGGAAAAGGCCGCAAAGCTCGAAAGACCGTGCATCTTCGCCATAGGAAACGCTCCGACCGCCCTTCTTCGCATCAAAGAACTGATGGACGAAGGCAGGCTCTCCCCCGCCCTCATCATTGGGGTCCCGGTGGGTTTCGTAAATGTAGCGGAAAGCAAGGAGCGGATAATCGAAGGCTCCGGGGCCCCCTTCATAGTCGCAAGAGGCCGCAAGGGAGGAAGCAACGTCGCTGCCGCCATATGCAACGCCCTGCTCTATCAGATCGGAAACGGGCCGCGCGAACAGTACGTGGTCAAGGGCGGAAAGAGCCTGAGGCTGGGCTACACCACGGGCACCTGCGCCGCGGCCGCGTCAAAGGCCGCCGCCCTCATGCTGCTGACCGGCAAAAAGCTTGAAAATATAAGCGTTGTGACACCGAGGGGCATAAGCCTGAAGCTCGAACTTGCCGACGTCAGTATATCCGAAGACAGGGTAAGCTGCGCGATAAAAAAGGACAGCGGAGACGACCCCGACGTGACCGACGGCATACTCATCTATTCCGAAGTCAGCAGGACGAAGGAGCCCGGCATAGTCATAGAAGGCGGAAAAGGCATAGGAAGAGTCACCATGAAGGGACTGGACAGGCCCGTCGGAGACGCCGCCATCAACTCGGGACCCAGAAAGCAGATCGCGGAAGCCCTGACCGAAGTCCTGAGCATGAGCGGCGCGGAAGGCGGCCTTAAGGCCGTGATCTCGGCTCCCGAGGGCGAAGAACTGGCCAAAAAGACCTTCAATCCGCGCCTCGGCATAGTCGGAGGCATCTCGATACTGGGCACCACCGGCATAGTCGACCCCATGAGCGAGGACGCCCTGATCGAGACCGTCAGGATAAGCCTGAGGCAGAAGAGAGAGATGGGCGCCGAATACGCCCTGCTGACCCCCGGCAACATAGGCGCCGAATACATAAAAAGCAGCCTGCGCATACCGCCCGAGACTGCGGTCCCGGTCTCCAACTACATAGGCGAAAGCCTCGATATGTGCATTGATATGGGGTTTAAGGGGGTCCTCATAGTGGGCCACGTCGGAAAACTGGTCAAGCTGGCCGGAGGCCTCTTCAACACCCACTCAAAGTACGGGGACTGCCGCATGGAGATACTGGCGTCCTGCGCGGGAGCAGAGGGCCTGAGCCCCGGAAAGATCTCGGAAGTCCTCGGCTGCGTCACCTGCGACGGGGCTCTTGAGATCATCAAGGATGAAGGCCTGCTGGGACCGGCCATGAAAAGGCTTGAAAAGAAGATCGCCTTCATGCTCGAAAACAGGACGAAAGGCGCCTTAAAGACCGGCGCCATGGTATTTTCGGGGGAATTCGGCCTGCTGCTTGAGACCGAAAACGCCCCCGTCCTGCTCAAACACTTCAGGGAGGAAGCTTAAATGGTCCATTTTGTGGGAGCGGGTCCCGGAGCCGCCGACCTTATCACCTTAAGAGGAGCGAGGCTCATCTCCGAGGCCGACGTCATAATATACGCGGGTTCCCTGGTGGACCCGGCCCTTCTTGCCGGCGCGAAAGAAGGAGCGGTCCTGCTGGACAGCTCGAAGATGACCCTGGAAGAGGTCATTGATGCGGTCAAAAAGGCAGAAAACGAAGGCCTTACGACGGTGCGCCTCCACAGCGGGGATCCAAGCCTTTACGGGGCAGTCAGAGAGCAGTTCGACGCCCTCGAAGAGCTGGGGATAGTATACGACGTCTGCCCCGGCGTCAGCTCATTCTGCGGGGCCGCGGCGGCGCTTAAGGCCGAATACACCCTGCCGGGAGTGAGCCAGACCGTTATAATCTCAAGGACGGCGGGCAGGACCCCCGTCCCGGAAAGGGAGAGCATAGAGTCCCTGGCGGCCCACGGCTCGACCATGGTGCTGTTCTTAAGCGCTTCCCTGACCGAAAAGCTGCAGAGGGAGCTGCTGGCCGGAGGCATAAGCCCCGATACCCCCGCCGCGATAGTTTACAAGGCCAGCCGGCCCGATGAGAAGGTCCTGCGCTGCACTGCGGGAAGCCTGGACAGGACGGCGAAGGAAGCCGGAATAAAGAATACCGCCCTCATAATTGTCGGGGGCTGCCTTGAGGGAGAGTACGGGCGCTCACTGCTCTACGACCCGGCCTTCACCACGGGCTTCAGAAAGGCAAAGGCAGGCGAATAGCATGAAATACTGCGTTTTCTCTTACAGCGCGAAAGGCTGCGGGCTGGCTGAAAAGGTAAAGACGGTCCTCGGAGGAGATCCGAACGGGGATGATCGAAAGGTTAACATAATACTGTATACGGTAGAAAGGCTTGCGAAAGAAGGTTTTCTTGCCATACCCTCCCCCTCCTCCCCTTTATACGCCGAAGCCTTCGCCTCGGCTGACGCCCTGATCTTCATAGGAGCAGCCGGCATAGCGCTGAGATGCTGCGCCCCCCATATAAAGTCAAAGGAGACCGATCCCGCGGTGCTCTGCCTTGACGAAACGGGCCGCTTCGTCATCCCCCTGCTCTCGGGCCACATAGGAGGAGCCAACAGGATGGCGTCGCTTCTTGCCCAGCGCCTGGGGTCCAAAGCGGTCATAACCACCGCGACCGACATAAATTCCCGCTTCTCCGCCGACGCCTGGGCATCCGAAAAAGGCTTTGACATCAGCAGCATCAAGACCGCTAAAGAGATCTCAGCCGCAATACTCGAAAGAGACCTTCCCCTGTACTGCGAGGTCGGGGTGAAGGGTCCCCTTCCCCCAGGCACCTTCGCGTCCCGCGAGGGGGATCTTGGCATATATATAGGCGTGAGGGACAGCGGGCCCTTTGACAGGAGCCTCAGGCTGGTCCCCAAAGCGCTCCACCTGGGCCTGGGATCGAGAAAAGGCGTGAGCAAAGAAGGGGTCAAAAAGGCCGTAGAGACCGCCCTCAAGGAGGCGGGGCTCGACCCGAAGGCCCTGAAATGCGCGGCTTCCATAGACCTTAAGGCAGACGAAGCCGGCATCAGGGAGTACTGCGAAGAGGCGGGCCTTCCCCTGAGCTTTTACAGCGCCGGGGAGCTTTCGGCCCTCGAAGGGGATTTCAGCGGCTCCGATTTCGTGAAAAAGGTCGCAGGCGTCGACTGCGTTTGCGAGCGCTCCGCCCTCATGGGAGCGAAGAGGCTCATTGTGAAGAAGACCGTGCTGGACGGCGTCACCGTCGCCGTCGCGGAAGAAGAATGGGAGGCAAGCTTTGAATAGACTCACCGTCGTCGGAATAGGCCCGGGAGACCGGGAAAGCATGACACTGGCTGCTGACGAAGCCCTTAAGGCCTGCGAGCTGATAGCCGGCTACACCCTTTACGTTGACCTTGTAAGGCCCTGGTACCCCGGCAAGGAGTTTTACTCCACCCCTATGATGGGAGAAGCCGAGCGCTGCAGGGCTGCCCTCAAGGCCGCATCAGAGGGCAAGGACGTCTGCCTTGTCTGCTCGGGAGACAGCGGGATATACGGCATGGCGGGCCTGGTCTACGAGCTTAGGGGCGAAGCTGAAGAGCCCGAGATCAGGGTGATACCCGGAATTACCGCCGCCTGCGCGGGAGCGTCCCTCCTCGGGGCTCCCTTAACCCACGACTTCGCCGTCATAAGCCTCTCCGACTGGCTCACCCCCTGGGAGCTCATAGAAAAAAGGCTTAAGGCCGCCGCGGAAGCGGACCTTTCGATAGTCATATACAACCCCGCCAGCAAGGGAAGGCCCGACCACCTCAAAAAGGCCTGCGGTCTGCTGCTTGAGGCCCTTCCCGAAGACCGCCCCTGCGCCGTCGCGAGAAACATAGGCCGCGAGGGCGAAAGCCTTCATTTCATGAGCCTTAAGCGGCTTAAGGACTTCCCCGCCGACATGTTCTGCACCGTTTTCATAGGCAACGCCATGACAAAGACCGTTGGGGGCAAAATGGTCACCCCGAGAGGATACCGCGATGTTTAAGATCTGCCTTTTTGCGGGAACGACAGAAGGAAGAGAGCTGGCCGGCTTCTTAAGCGAAGGCCCGGTCCTGCTCACCGCCCTTACCGCCACCGAATACGGAGGCTCCCTCATCGAGCCTTCGCCCACAGTGAAAGTAATACCGGGAAGGCTGGACGAAGAGGCCATGGAAGAGCTCTTCAGAGAAGAAGCCTTCGACCTCGTCATAGATGCGACCCATCCCTACGCCGCCCTGGTCACCGAGAACATAGCCTCGGCCTGCGAAAGGACCGGGACCGAGTACTTAAGGGTACTTCGGGAGGATTCCGCCCGGGGCGAAGACTGCGTCTTCGTTTCGGACGCAGAAGAAGCCGCCCGCTTTCTCGATACCGTCCCCGGAAACATACTACTGACCGCGGGAAGCAAGGAGATCGCCGCGTTTTCCGGGATCTCGGGCTTTAAGGACAGAGTCTGGGCCAGGGTCCTGCCCCTGGAAAGCTCCCTCAAGGCCTGCGAAGAAGCGGGGCTTTCCCCCTCACGCATCATCGCCATGCAGGGGCCCTTCAGCGAGAAGATGAACGGGGCGACCCTCTCCATGTGCGGGGCCTCCTGGCTGGTAACGAAGGAAAGCGGAAAGGCCGGGGGCTTTGATGAGAAGCTCGCGGCCGCAAAAGAAGCCGGGGCGGGAGTCGTCGTAATAGGCCGCCCTCCCCAGAGGGAAGGCCTGAGCCTTTCGGATACCGTGAAGCTTCTCGAAGAACGCTTCGGGGTGAAGAGAAGGCCCCTTGTCACCGTGGCCGGGGTCGGCGGCGGAAGCCGGGAAAGCCTCACCCTTGAGGTCATGGAGGCCGTAAGGGAGGCCGGCTGCCTCATTGGAGCCCGCCGCATGCTGGATATCTTTGCCCGGGACGGCAAGCCCTCGTTTGAAGCGATAGTCCCCGAAAAGATCGCGGAGCTCATAGAAAGCCACCCGGAATACGGCAGCTTCGCCGTCCTCATGTCAGGCGACACCGGTTTTTACAGCGGGGCGAAGAAGCTCCTCCCCCTGCTTTCGGGCTGCAGGCTCAGGGTCCTGCCCGGCGTCAGCTCCCTTTCACTGCTCTGTTCGAGGCTGGGCATGAGCTGGGAGGATATGCCGGCGGTGAGCCTTCACGGAAGGGACTGCCCCGTCGAGGCCCTTGCCCGGAAAAACAGGCGGGTCTTCGTCCTCACCGGAAGAAGCCGGGGGGTCAATGAGCTCTGCGAGAGGCTCATAGCCTCGGGCCTTGAAAATGCAAGGCTCTCCGTAGGCGAAAGGCTCAGCTCGGATGATGAAAAGCTCAGCGAGGGAAGCCCCGCGGAGCTTGTCCGTAAAGAATTCGACAGCTTAAGCTGCGTGATCATAGAGAATCCCTGTCCCGACAGCGCCGTGACCTACGGCCTGGACGACGAGCGCTTTGAAAGAGGCACCTCGGACGGAGAGACCGTCCCCATGACCAAGAGCGAGGTGCGCTCGGTCTGCCTTTCAAAGCTGAGGCCTTCCGCCGGCTCGGTCTGCTGGGACGTGGGCTCGGGGACCGGCTCCGTTGCCGTCGAGCTGGCCCTGCTGGCCTCCAAAGGCCGGGTCTATGCCGTGGAAAAGAAGCCCGGGGCCGCCCTTCTCACCGAAGAAAACGCCCGGCGCTTCGGAGTCTCGAACCTTACGACGGTCTGCGGCAGCGCCCCCGAAGCCCTTGAAGGACTTCCGGATCCCGACCGGGTCTTCATAGGCGGAAGCTCCGGAAATACCCGGGAGATCATCGCCCTGGCCCTTAAAAAGAACCCCTCGGCCCGCATAGTCGCGACCGCCGTGACCCTGGAGACCGCGGCCGGGCTCAGCGCGGCCATGAAGGAATTCCCCCTTGAAAGCGCCGAGGCGGTGCAGCTAAGCGTGTCAAAGAGCCGCAAAGCCGGCCCCTACAACATGATGACGGCCCAGAACCCCGTATACGTCTTCACCCTTCAGGGAAAAGGTGAAGCCAGATGACGAGCCCCTGCGCCCTCGCCATAGGTTTCGCCATAGACTTTTTCGTGGGTGACCCGGAGGGCTTCCCCCACCCGGTCAGACTCATGGGAAGGGCCGTGAGCCTTCTTGAAAAGCCCTTGAGGAGGGCTTTCCCCGAGACTTCTAAGGGCGAAAGGACTGCGGGAGCCCTCATGTGGATCATTGTCGCTTCCCTCTCGCTGCTGATACCTGCCCTTATACTGGCCCTCTGCCAAAGGATAGGCGCCCCGCTGCGCCTCGCTGCCGAGAGCCTCATGTGCTGGCAGGCGCTTGCCGCCAGATCCCTTAAGGACGAGAGCTTGGAGGTCGCGAAAGCCCTTGAGAGCGGAGATCTTAAGGCCGCGAGAAAGGATGTGTCCATGATCGTCGGCCGCGACACCGAAAAGCTGGACGAAGCCGGAGTCGCCCGGGCGGCCGTTGAGACCGTGGCCGAAAACACCTCCGACGGGGTCATCGCCCCCCTGTTTTTCGCCGCCATAGGGGGAGCTCCCCTGGCAATGATGTACAAGGCGGTCAACACCATGGACTCCATGGTGGGCTACATAGACCCGCCCTACACCGACTTCGGCCGCGTCCCCGCGAAAGCCGACGACGCCTTCAACTATATCCCCGCCCGCGTCTCGGCCCTGCTGATGATAGCGGCGGGAGCCCTGCTGGGCTTTGACGCGAAGAACGGCCTCAGGATATTCAGGCGCGACAGGTACAAGCACGCCAGCCCCAATTCGGCCCAGACCGAGGCCGCCTGCGCGGGACTGCTGGGGCTTCAGCTGGCCGGCGACGCCAGCTACGGCGGGGTGCTCCACAAAAAGGAGCATATAGGGGACCCCCTGCGTCCCATAGAGGCTAAGGACATCGAAAGGAGCTGCCGGATAATGTACCTGGCCTCCTTCCTGGCCCTGCTGCTCTTCTCGGCGGCAAGGCTGGCGGCGTTAAATATCGCAGGCTTTTAGCGAGATCCGGGCTGTATTTCGAAGGCAGTATGCAGACCTTTAGTAAGCTCCCTGCCGATCCTCAAACGCATACCGAGGCAAACGCCATGCTCTACAATACCGGGAATCCCCACGGGGGATCCGCGAAGAAAAACATATACTGGACTTTTCG
>JAFRWQ010000042.1 GCA_017437925.1 Bacillota bacterium | reverse complement strand
CCAAGGACGGCGTCGAGGCTCTGGTAGCCTTCATGAAGAAGTTCGAGGAAGAGCACGCTTAAGTTAAAGATATAAGCTCAGTTTGAAAGGAGAAATAACCACCATGCGCATTCTTGCTACCGACGGTATCGACGCTTCCGCAGTAAAGAAGCTCACCGCAGACGGTTTCGAAGTAGTTGAAAAGTTCTATGAGCCCGCCGAGCTGGCCGAAGGCCTCAAGGATTTCGACGTAGTCGTAGTCCGCAGCGCCACCAAGCTCAGGGATCACGCCCTGCTCGACAGCCTCAAGGGCACCAACCTTAAGATGATAATCCGCGCCGGAGTAGGCCTCGACAACATCGACGTTCCCTACGCCACCGCCTGCGGATTCCAGGTAAAGAACACTCCGCGTTCCGCTCAGAACGCAGTCGCCGAGCTGGCCATGGGCCACATCCTCTCCGTCGCCAGAAACATCTCCATCTCCGGCTACACCATGCGCAACGGTCAGTGGGAGAAGAAGGCTTATTCCAAGGGCATCGAGCTCAAGGGCAAGACCCTGGGCATCGTGGGCTTCGGCCGCATCGGACAGAGACTGGGCGAGATCGCCAAGGCCTTCGGAATGAACGTAGTCGCCTTTGATATCTTCCACGTTCCCGGCATCGAAGAGAAGATGGGCATGAAGTACGTCGAGATGGACGAGCTCCTCGCCTGCGCCGACGTGATCAGCGTACACGCTCCCGCTGTCAACGGCGGAGCCCTCATCGACAAGGACAACATCGCCAAGATGAAGGACGGAGTCATCATCGTCAACACCTCCAGAGGTTCCAACGTTGACGAGGCCGCTCTCCTCGAGGCCCTCAACAGCGGAAAGGTGATGGGCGCCGGACTCGACGTCTACATGACCGAGTCCATCTCAAACCCCGAGCTGATCGCTCATCCCCACGTGTCCTGCACTCCCCACATCGGTTCCGGCACCAAGGAAGCCCAGAAGGGCATAGGCGGCGAGCTGGTGGAGATCATCGAAGCCTTCGCCAAGACCTGCTAGACCAGAGGAGAAAAGTATGAACAAGAAGTTTGAAAAGCTGGGCTTTTACCCTGCAGACATACTCCTTCCCAAGGACGCCGATATGACCAAGTGGTCCGTAGTCGCCTGCGACCAATTCACCTCCCAGCCGGAGTACTGGCAGCAGGTCGAGGAGCTGGTAGGGGATGCCCCTTCCACCCTCAGACTCATACTCCCCGAGGCCAAGCTCAACAACCCCGACGTTGAGGACGAGATCGCCAAGATCAACGAGCACATGAACGAGTACATGGAGAAGGGCATCTTCAAGACCTTCCCCGAGAGCCTGATCTACATCGAGCGCACCCAGACCGACGGGTCCATCCGCCATGGCCTGGTGGGCATGATAGACCTCGACCAGTACGACTTCACCCCCGGCTCCGGCGCTCTCATCAGAGCCACCGAAGGGACCATCCTCGAGAGGATCCCGCCCAGAGTCAGAGTCCGCAAGAACGCTCCCATCGAGCTGCCCCACGTGATGGTGCTCATAGACGACCCCGACAGGACCGTCATCGAGCCTCTCACCGCGGCTGCCTGCTGCATGGAAAAGGTCTATGACTTCGACCTGATGCAGGGAGGCGGAAACATCAAGGGCTTCCTGCTCACCGAGAAGCAGATCGACGCAGTGGCCGACGCCCTGACCGTCCTTGCCAGCCCCGAGAGCATGGAAAAGAAATACGGCATGGGAGACGCCTCTCCTCTGCTCTTCGCCGTAGGCGACGGAAACCACTCCCTGGCTACCGCCAAGCGCTGCTACGAGGACCAGAAGGCCGTCACCCCCGAGAGCGAGTGGGCGAACCTGCCTTCCCGCTTCGCCCTGGTAGAGCTGGTCAATAACCACGACGACGCCCTCCAGTTCGAGCCCATCCACAGGGTGCTCTTCGGAGTCGACGCCGAGAAGCTGCTTAACGCCTTCAAGGCCGAGTATCCCGGCGCCTACGAAGGAAAGGGCGAGGGCCACGTCATCGCCTACACCTACGAGGGACATCAGGGCTTCATCACCGTTCCCAACCCCAGGTTCCAGCTTGAGGTAGGCACTCTGCAGAACTTCCTTGACAAGTACATCAAGGAGAACCCCTGCGAGATCGACTACATCCACGGCGACGACGTCACCGACGAGCTGGGCTCCAAGCCCGGCAACATCGGCTTCAAGCTCCCCGCCATGGGCAAGGACATGCTCTTCAAGACCGTCATGACCGACGGAGTGGTCCCCCGCAAGACCTTCTCCATGGGCCATGCAGCCGACAAGCGCTACTATACCGAAGCCAGAAAGATCAGATAAAAAGATCTGAGACACTGCTGCCGTCCGCGCGGAGCGGGCGGCAGTTTTTTCTTTGCGGGCGGCTTTCTGTGTGATATAATGACTATAACTGTAATCATGTCCCGAAGGGGAGGGCTATAGACCTGCTTATGCTCGATGTCATATTGGAAAACGGAAAACTCATAATGCTGGCTCTGCTCTGCCTTCCGGTGCTGGTCATATGCGTAAAGGGTCTGGCGGACCTGGGACGCTACAACAGGGCCCTTAAGAACAAGGCCATGGAAAAGGAGCTGCTGAGAGAGGCCAGGCTCAAGGAGCAGAAGCGCGAAGAAGAGCGCAGGCGCCGCTTTGAAGCCCAATACAGCAGCATGCGCGGAGGAAAGCGTTGAAAAAAGGTTTTTTTATAAGCTTTGAAGGACCCGACGGCAGCGGTAAGACCACCCAGATAGGTCTTCTGTCCGCTTATCTCAGGTCGAAGGGCTATGAGATAACAGCGGTGAGGGAGCCGGGAGGCACCCCCATCTCGGAGAAGATAAGAGAAATAATACTCGACAATAAGAACCGCGAGATGGCGCCGGCGGCGGAAGCCCTGCTGTACGCCGCTTCCAGAGCCCAGCTGGTCGAAGAGGTCATAAGGCCCGCCCTCGAAGAGGGAAGGATAGTCTTGAGCGACCGCTTCATGGATTCCTCCATAGCCTACCAGGGCTACGGCAGGGGATTGGGCGACGGGGTAAGGGCCATCAACGAGTTCGCCGTGAGAGACCTGCAGCCCGACCTCACCTTCCTCATGGACCTGGATCCCGCCCTGGGGAAAATGAGGGTGCTTAAGGAAGGGACCCCCGACAGGCTCGAGAGCGAAGCCCTGAGCTTTCACAGGAGGGTCTACGAGGGCTACCTTGAACTGAGCAGGATATACAGCAAAAGATTCGTCGTCATCGACGCGGCCAAAAGCGTCGGAGAGATCTCCGAAGAGATAATAGAGGCCTTTGAAAAGTATGCCGCTGAGAGAGCTTGAGCACAACCGCAGCATAGGCCTGCAGCTTTCGGCTCTGCTTGAGACGAAAAGGCTGGTCCACGCCTTCCTCTTCGCTGGCTCGGGCCCCGAAGAGAGAAGGGAGCTGGGGCTCGCCTTCGCCAAGGCTCTGCTCTGCGAAGAGGGTATGGGCGACGCCTGCGGAGCCTGCATTTCGTGCAGAAAGTTTGAGGACGGGAACCACGAAGACCTTACAACGGTCGCCAAGCCCAAAGACCGGGCGGTCATCTCGGTCGCCCAGGTCGAGGAACTGCAGGAGAGGCTCAAATTCGCCCCCTACGGCCCCCGATACGCGGTGGTGATAGAAGATGCCCAGCTCATGAATACCCAGGCTCAGAACAAGCTTTTGAAGCTTCTGGAGGAGCCTCCCGCCGGAGTGGTCTTCATACTGCTGGCCGAGAGCAGCGACGCCCTTCTTTCAACGGTGGTGTCCCGCTGCAGCTGCTACTGGCTTGAGGAGGGCGAAAGGAAGGACGATCCCCGCCTCACCGCCATGGCGAGGGAAATGATACGCCTGATCTTCGAAGGCGCCCCCTTCTACAGGAAGAAGAACGCTATTAAAGAGATCGTCGATTCAAAGGAAGACGGCAGGGCCATGGGCCTTGAATTCATAGACATACTGGAGGAGCTGCTGCTGAGGGAGGCCGTCAGGCTCTCGGGCACCGAAAGCCCCGATAAAGAGAAGATAAAGACGGCCCGGCGGGCCCTTGCGGACGCCAGAATCTGTCTGAGGCAGGCCCACAGCGTGGGCTACACCCTGAAGCAGCTGTGCCTCAGGGTATGAGGAGGTATATATGGTAAAAGTTGCGTGCGTGCGCTTCAAGTCGGCGGGAAGAGTCTACTACTTCGATCCCGGTGACCTTGAGCTTGCCGCCGGCGATAACGTTATAGTCGAGACCGTAAGGGGCGTGGAGTACGGAACCATCTCCTGCGATATGCTCGAGGTCGACGAGAGCGGCATAGTCGCTCCCTTAAAACCCATCATCAGGATAGCGACTCCCGACGACGACAGGCGCTACAGGGAGAACGAGGCCAAGAGGGACAGGGCTCTCGCCATCTGCGAGGAGAAGATCGCGGCGAGAGGCCTCGACATGAAGCTGGTCGATGTCGAATACACCTTCGACAACAGCAAGATCATATACTATTTCACCGCCGAGGGCAGGGTTGACTTCCGCGAGCTGGTAAAGGACCTGGCGGGAGTGTTCCGCATGCGCATAGAGCTCAGGCAGATAGGTGTGAGAGACGAGACCAAGATGATGGGCGGCATAGGCTGCTGCGGAAGGGACCTCTGCTGCCACAGCTGGCTCCCCGAGTTCGGGCCGGTGTCCATCAAGATGGCCAAGGTCCAGAACCTTTCCCTCAACCCCATCAAGATCTCGGGCATCTGCGGCAGGCTCATGTGCTGTCTGCAGTTTGAGAACGACAATTACATAGAGTCCAGAAGGGGCATGCCCGAGGTGGGCGAGAGAGTCACCACCCGCGACGGCAGGGCCCTGGTATGCGACATCAACATACTTAACAACAAGGTAAAGACCCGCCTCATCCTCGAGGAGAAGGACGGCGATAAGCCCGAAAAGCTCTCCACCGAGTACTACGTCTATTCCAAGGAAGAGATAAGCAGGAGCGAGAAGCACAAGGGCGAAAAAAAGGAAGAACCCAGGAACAGATCGGGAAAAAAGAAGGGCAGGGGAAATAAGCCCGGCCCGGGCCTCGCCGATGAAGAGATAGCCTTCATGAGCGAGGAAGAGCTCGAGGAAAGGCTGTCGGAAAGCGAAGATGAGCCCCAGAGTTGATGAGATAGGTTTCGGAGGCCTCAAACTGCTCCAGGACCCCTGCCAGTTCTGCTACGGCGTCGACGCCGTGCTGCTGGCGGATTTCTGCCGCGCCAGAGAAGACGACAACGTCTGCGAGCTGGGCAGCGGCAACGGGGCCGTGAGCCTCATCATCAGCGCCAAATACCATCCGGCCCATATCACGGGAGTGGAGCTTCAGAAAGGCCCCTACGAACTGTCCGTCGAGAGCGCGAAGCTCAACGGGCTTGATGACAGGGTCGAATTTTTGAACTGCGATATCCTGGACCTCAAAGGCAGGCTGCGCTGCGGGTCCATGGACCTGGTGGTGACCAACCCGCCTTACATCGAAAAGGGCAGGGGCTTCATAAGCTGCGAGAGCCCCCAGAGCCTGGCCCGCCACGAGAGCAGCGCCTGCCTTCAGGACTTCATGAACGAGGCCGCGAGGCTCTTAAGGTGCGGGGGCAGGCTGTGCATGGTCCACAGGCCTTCCAGGCTTCCCGACATTACCGAGAACGCCAGGGCGGCGGGGCTTGAGCCCAAGAAGCTGGTGCCGGTGGCCCCCAAAAAAGGCGAACCCTCCAACATAATACTCATAGAGTGCATCAAGGGAGCGGGCAAGGGCCTTCAGGTCATGGCCGAGGTGGTCATAAGGGAGCCCGACGGAAGCTTTACCGAAGAACTTAAGCGCATATACTCCAGGTAGCCGGCCGCGGTCCCTCGGGGCGCAGACCTCAGATCTGCGGAGCGAACAAAAACGTAAAAACAGCGGAACCTTCAGTGGTTCCGCTGTTTCGTTTTTTGCTTTGATACTTATATCAGATTGCTCAGGTACTCGCTGTACTGCTTTTCGAGGGCGTTGACCCTGTTCTGGGCCTGGACCTGCAGTGAGGATGCCCTGTCGTAATCGCCGGCTTCTATGGCCTTGCTGAGGGCTGTGAGAAGGCTGGTGTAGCTCAGGCTGTCCTTGGAGAGCTGGCCGATCTCCTTGGAGATGTTGGCCCAGCGCAGCTGGTCAAGATCGCTGCTGTCGTCGCCGTGGCGCCTGACGCAGCTCCTGGCTCTTTGGACCAGGGAGGGCACTATCCTGTCGTGGAGCTCCATCTCCCACTGGTCGGTGGCTGCGGCTTTGAAGGATGCGAGATCGATATCGTTCATGACGCCTCCGGCCGCGAGGACGGCGGTCTTTTCGGGGCAGAGGTCGAAGGCCTTGATGTTGTCCCAGACCGTGGCCGGAGCCTTGCCGAAGAAGCGCTCCCTTTCTTCGGGGCTGTAGTCCTCGAAGATGTTGTTCTCGGCCCTGTAGACCCTGTTTTTCTCGAGGTAGAAGTCCTCTTCGCCGTAGGCCTTGGAGACCGAAGCCTCAAGCTCCTTGGGTGATCTTTCGGCTTCAAGGCAGGCTTT
>JAFRWQ010000041.1 GCA_017437925.1 Bacillota bacterium | reverse complement strand
GCTAAGGGAGCATAGACAGGCTTAAGGTCAAAGTCTTCCGAGAGGTTGGCTTCAAGCTCTTCAAGCATCTCTTTCATCCAGTCGGCGAACTCGACGAAGCGGGCCGGAAGGACGTCCTCGTTGGCGAAGATGGCGGTGAGCCTGGTTATGACCCTGCCGTCTCTCATGACTATGGCCGGGTCGACCTTGTCTATGGTGTCTTCGACTGTATGCCACCAGAAGAAGCTGCCCTCCCTCATGGCGTATTTGGGCATGATGGTGAAGGGGACGTCGGCTCCCCAGAAGGTCTGGTCGGCGAAGCGGGCCATGGGGACCGGCTCGATGACGGGGCCTTCGTTGAATTCGGGAAGGAAGTCGAAATTGAACCGGCGGCCTTCGAGCCTTGCGGTATTAAGGCCTACCAGATCCGAACCCTTGCAGCCGCAGATGTCCATGTTGAGATGGGCTACGCAGTTCTTCTTGATCTCGGCGAAGTGCTTGTCGAAGTAGTAAGTGGAGCCGGCGTATCTGCCGTCGGAATGGCCCGTCCACCAGGCCAGCTTGACCGAGCGGCCCAATTTACCCTCTCTTTCCTTGAGGAGCCTTGCCAACTCGAGCATGAAGACATTGGCGACTCCGTTGTCGGTGATGCCCTCCCACCAGGAATCGTAGTGACCCGAGACCAGCACGTAGTGTTCGCTCTTTCCTTTAATATTGCCCAGGGCCATGGTGCTGTTTACGACCCCGTTCCTCATCTCTATGTTGAGCTCGGCCTCGACATCGCCCTTTTGGACCTGTTCGGCCAGCCACCTGCCGTCGGAAAGGCCTATCTCGGTGTAGGGGATCATGGGATAGCGGGTCAGCAGCTGCTCGGGCTCGGGAGCTCCCCAGACCCCGCCCAGGGTGCCGTGGTGCAGGAGATCGGCCTTCCATATGGTCACTATGGCAAGAGCGCCGGCTTTGGCCGCGGCCCTGGCGAAATCGAAGCTCTCGTCGTATGTGAGAACGACCTTGCCCTTGAAGGGCTTGACCCTTTCCTGCAGCTCCAGCTGGCTGCACTTTCTGCCGCCTTCGCTCATTTTATCGTAGCAAAGAAGGCCCTTAAAGCCTTTGGCAGGAGCGCTGTAGACAAATGCTATCGACTTGAACACTTTTCCGCAGGCCTTTACGCTGGCCCCGTCTATGGGAAGGCTCCTGTAGACCGGATAGACCTCCTCTTCGGTCTCTATGCCCAGGTCTCTCAGCCTCTTGAAGATAAAGGCCGCGGCGGCTTCTCCCGCCTCCTCGCCCGTGTACCTTTCGAGCTTGTTGAAGACCAGAAGATCATTATAGATCCTGTCGTAGTCGATCGCCGCTTCAAGTTCTCGGGCAAGAGCCCTGCTGTCATAATATTCGCTCATATAAGTCCTCTGTTTCACATTTCAGGCGCTGAAGTTTTTTATATGTTTAATTATAAGTAGCGCTTCGCGGGCTGTCAATAAATAGCAAATGAAGGCGGGAGGCCGGGGACGCGGAATGACCGTCAAAGAACCTTTTTTACAAATAGAAAAGACCGGCCCTTCCCGCGTTATCGGCGCGGAAAAAGGCCGGTCCTGATTTCATACCGGATCAAAAGACCATCTCATAGCTTCCTTCGGGCTTTATGCCTATGGAAGCCGCGAAATCCTCCACGGCGGGTCGGTCCGCTGCGGGGGCCATCCAGGCGAGGCCGCAGCTGGCGCTGATCTGCCTGGGCACAGGGATCAGCCTCCCGGGGACGCCCTGCTCCCTGCAGAGCTTTTCCATGCGTATGGCGTCGTGGGTGTTGGAGAAGGTCAGTATTATCTTAAGGCTCTTTTCAGCTGCCATCAGGGCTTTACCACCCTGCCGGCGGCCTCGAGCTTTTCGACTATGGAGTACATATTGCCGACGGCGCCGACGGCCAGCTTGTCCGAGAGGCCGTAGAAGTTGAGGCAGGTGCCGCAGGTCATGATCTCGACTCCTGCTTCGGCCATGTTCTTAAGGTCTTCGAGGGCTGCGGAGCCTTCGCAGGTGAGCTTCGCTCCCCCGTTGTAGAAGAGCATGGAATCGGGCAGCTTCTCCTGCTGGCTCACGGCGAAGATGAAGGCCTTCATCAGTGCCTTGCCCAGCTCGGGATCTCCCTCGCCCATGTGGTCGGCCCCTATGGAAACGACCAGCGGGCCTTCGGAAGCGCAGCCGGCAGCTTCAGCACCGCCGACGGGAAGGGTCTCGACGCTGATCAGTACGGCGAAGTTACCGTCTTCGGTCTTCTCAACGCTGCTCGGGCAGTTCTTTGAAGCAGCCAGGCGGCTCAGGTTCTGGACGGCGGTCTCGTTGTCGACCAGGACTTTCACCGTTCCGGGCTCAGCCAGTTCTGCCAGAGCCTTGTTGGTCATCACTACGGGTATGGGGCAGGCCTTGCCCAGGGCGTTAACTGTAACAGTATTCATGTCAACCATCCTTTCGGTTCAGATCTTATTTGGGTCTTGCGTCGGAACGGAGTGCTTCATCCCCGTCCGGCTAATTATTATACCCTGCCGTCCGCCCTTAACGAGCACAAAAAAGCCGGCCATCTATTTGAATATCAAATAATAATGCGTATTTATCAAAGATATTCAGCATGCAAAAAGGACCGGCGAATGATCGCCGGTCCCATTCGTGCTTTACCTCGGGCTGTGAGGCTGAGCAAAGTCTTACTTCATCTCTGCTCTCTGCTTATAGCCTTCGTACCTGTCTCTGGCGTCAGCTTCGGCCTTCTCGAAGAGGGCTTCGGCCTTGTCCGGGAACTCCTTGAGCAGGGAGGTGTAGCGGACCTGATCCATGAGGAAGTCTCTGAAGGATCCGGTGGGCTCCTTGGAGTCGAGGGTGAACGGGTTCTTGCCCTCAGCCTTCAGCTGCGGGTTGAACCTGTAGAGGTGCCAGTAACCGCACTCGACGGCCAGCTTCTCGTTCTCCTGGGTCTTGCCCATTCCGCGTCTCAGACCGTGGTTGATGCACGGTGCGTAGCAGATGATGAGGGAAGGTCCGTGATAGCTTTCGGCTTCCTGGATGGCCTTCATGAACTGGTTCTTGTCGGCGCCCATGGCGACCTGAGCTACGTATACGTAACCGTAGGTAGCTGCCATCATGCCCAGATCCTTCTTCTTGGTTTTCTTACCGGAAGCGGCGAACTTGGCGAT
>JAFRWQ010000040.1 GCA_017437925.1 Bacillota bacterium | reverse complement strand
CTTTAAGGCCCAGCTCCTCCGCGAGGGATGCGCTGTTGTCTGCGGAACCGTCGTCGACCGCTATGATCTCCAGCTCACCGGGCCAATTCTGCGCCCTTACCGAAGCCGCGCATTCCGCCAGGTAGCGCCCGGCGTTGTACATGGGTATTATCACCGAAAGCTTTTCTCTCGTTTCCATTGCTGCTCCTTGCGGCGAAACCCTATTCGCTCTTTTTGGCGGCGGCCTTCCTTCTTGCCATCATCTGCTTTCTGATGCTGTCGGCGAGGCCGCTGTAGAACTGCTCGTTGGAGCCTGCGTTGTGGTTCAGGGTGATGTTGGCCCCGTGGACTCTCCTGAGATAGAGGTACTTCTGTATGCAGGCCGACACGTCTATGCCCGCCATTACCATCCTGGCAGTCCACTCGGTGTCCTCGCCGTAGGCGCAGGCGGTGTTGAAGCCTCCGATCTGCTCGTATACGTCCCTGCGCAGGCAGGCGCCCGCCATGTACTGGGAGATCTCGGTGTCTATGAGCTTTTTCTGATCGGCGTCCAGCTCCTCCTCGGGGGTGTCGCTGAAATTCCTGTAGCGGCAGAAGACTATGCGGCAGTCCGGATGGCTGTCCAGGTATTCCACCTGAAGGGCCAGCTTGTCGGGAGTCCACAGGTCGTCGGCGTCGAGGAAGGCTATGAGCTCTCCCTGCGCCTTCTCGAGAGCGGAGTTCCTTGTGGGGGATATGCCCCTGTGGGGCTCTTTGAAATACCTGACCCCGGGGTAGGACGAAGCGACGGCTCCGGTATCGTCGGAGGAACCGTCGTCCACCACTATGATCTCAAGGTCTTTATAGGTCTGGGCCAGTATGCTCTCTATGGCGGCCCCTATGTACCGGCCGGCGTTGTAGGCCGGCATGAGGACTGAGACCTTCGCCATTACTTTTCCTCTTTCAGGACCGGCCAGCCCTGCTCCACGTCGACCTCGTGTATGGGGTCGGCCATGAGCAGATCCTGGATCTCGGCGTACTCGTCAAGGGTGAAATCGAAGCCCTCGGCGAAGACGTCTCCGCCGAATTCCGCTCCGCGGCCTTCGGTCCCGGGCACTATTATCTCCCTTTCGAGCAGGGACGCCTCGAAGCTGCGCACTCTGTCCTCTATGTCATCGGGGCAGCCGTCCGCTTTCTTTAGGGCGTCGACTATATCGCCGATCTCGGCTCCGTTCAGTATGTTGTCCAGTACGGCGGAGCCCAGAAGGCTTGTGCCGTAGTACATACCGGTTTCGTAGTTTATGATCACGGCCTGGCCGTCGGCGATATCGTAGAACATTTTACCGTCGTTGAGTTTCCACATGGTTAAAGCTCCTTTTTCATGAATTCTTTAAGGTATTCGCAGTTTATATAAAGGTCCTCGGTTAGGAGGAACTCATATACGGGAAGGCCCGAGAGGCGTGAGGCCATGACGCGGTAGGGCTCCGGGTCTCTGAAGACTCTCATCTGCCTGGCGGTGGAATCTATGACCTTGGCCAGGACGGGGCCCGCGGGCGAGCGGCGTATCAGAGGCTCCTTCGCCTTGCAGGGGTTGGGGAAGAGTATGCCGTTCACCGGGAGGGACGGCTTTATATCGTAAGCCGAGGCGTCGAGGTAGAGCTTGTCGCCCCTTCTGGGCTCGGTGCGCAGCACCGGCATGTCGGGCTTCAGTATCGCGGCCATGTCGGGGTTAAGACCCACGACCCTGTAGAGGGGGAAGGCCCTCATCGGGCCCTGCTGGTTCACCAGTATGTAGTCGTCGGAAACGAAGTCCAGGCCGGTGAGCAGGGCGGTTATCGCCAGGGTGGACTTGCCGCCTCCGCCTCTCGCCGATATCATCAGGCCCTTGCCTTCTGCGCCCACGCAGGCGCTGTGCAGCAGCAGGTGGCCGTTGTTTATGGCCCAGCGGGTGAAGGTGGAGGCCATGGAGTGGCCGTGTATGGTGTAGTCGTCGTAGTCGATGGGGGTCCTGCAGTGGTAGTAGCGGTCCCTGGCTTTGTCGACTCCGAACATCTCCAGCTCGGGGATCACCCTGAAGTAGCCGGTCTCGTCCCTGCTCTGCCATACGGCGGTCTCGCCCTCGTGGCCTTTGGGGACGAAGGCGCTGCAGTGCTCGGTCCAGTAATGGAAGACCGCGTCGGGCTCCTCGTCGGTATCCTCGGGGGCCGGCAGCAGGTAGGACGAGACGCAGCGGGCGTGCTCCGCGAGCAGGAAGCGCAGCTCTATGAGCTTTCCGCGCACCCTTATTTTGATCGACGAGCCTTCTTCGGGGCCCAGGGCTTCGAAGTGGGCGTCCAGTGTCTTGAAGAAATCGCTGAGTGTCTGTGCCATCGGTCTACCTGTCTCTTTCGCCGCGTCTTTGTGTGAGTATCAGGGCTTTGGCCCTGGCGGCCTTAAGGGCCGCTTTCCTGCGAAGGGGAGCGGAGCTTCCGTCCCCGTATGCTCTGTCAAATTCGAGCTTCATCGAGCACGCCTTTTCCATGCTCTTTAAGAAAGCCCCGTCTTCGGGTCCTTTCATGAAGACGCTCCAGTCGGGCCGCCCTTCTGGAAGGGGGTCGAGCTCCGTAAGCTGCGCCGAGTAAAGCCTCAGCACCTTCTCAAGGCCCGAGGCCCGGGCGGCGCTTGCCAGCTTCTCTTCGGAGGCGCTCTCCGAGACCCTCAGTATGTCGGAGAGCCTGCGGACCCTGTCCGGACCCTTTTCGTCGGCCATGAAGGGACCGAATGGGACGCATATGAGCTGGAGCAGCATGTCTTCTCTTGAGGGTACGAGCACCCTCCTGTTCATGAAGACGGTCTCGGCGGCCCTGTCCCATACGCTTTTTTCGGAGAAGAGCCTCTTGTCGGGGGTGCCGCGTTTAAGCTCTATCCTGAAGCTTTCGCCGAAGCCGGCCGGGTCTTTTCCCGCACCGTTTTTAAACTCTTCAAGGAGCTTGACGCCTTCTTCAAAACGCTCCGACGGCAGGGTGACGTCGTATCTCTTCATCATCCTCGGTGTGTCGGAGGCGTAGGCAGCCCTCATGGCGGCGCTGCCGCTTAGCATGAAGGGAAGGCCGTTTCGGTCAAGAAGGTCGGCGAAGGCCGTGAGCCCGGGAGCCGCCGCGCTGTTTTTGGCCTGGAAAAACCGGTGTATGCCCTTGAGGCGGGCGACCTCCTCCTGCGGAAAGCCCTCCCAGCCCTGCCTCAGGCCTATTACGGCGAGAAGCAGCAGGAAGAGGGCGTTCTCCCTTTCGGCGTCAATGCCTTCGGTCATCAGGCGCGCGGCTTCGGGGCCGGTCTTTTCGCCGGACAGGGCCCTTATCATGACCCTGTCTTTGGGCCCCAGCAGCAGCTCCCAAATGCGTTTTTCAAGGGATCCGCCGCTCATCACAGGTCCTCCGGCACGCTCATGTCCTCAAGGCCCAGGGCTTTGAGCTGGTCCATATAGGCGTCCAGCCTCTCGTCAGCGTCCTCGCGCTGCAGTTTAAGGAACTGGTTAAGGCGCTGCCTCTTTTTCGGGACGAAGACGGCGGAAAAGCCTCTGACCGCCCAGAACACGGGCAGCAGGGCGGGGCACTTGTCCACCGGGGGGTAGAGGCCTCTCATGGTCTTGAGATCGGGGAAGAAGTGGGCGAGCATTCCGGCTGAGGAGTTTTTATTCCCTCCGCTGCGCTCCCTGGCTTCCCTCATGGTGTAGAACCGGGCGGCGTTGAACTCGTATGATTCCGAGAGCACGTTGTCCATCAGGAGGCTGCCCTTTTCGTCCAGCTCTTCTCCTGCCATCCAGCTGTCGATGGCGCTTTTGAGTATTTCAAAGAATTCCGTCAGCTTCATTTCCTCGAGGAGGGCGGCGAACCTTTCACGATCGATGCTGCGGTTCTTCATGATGTAGTAGATGTCGGTCATGCTGTGGACGCGGCTGCCTCCGACGCAGAAGTGCTTGGCGAAATGGGCGACCGAATAGGCCAGCTCCTCGGCTCCGCCCAGCCTTCTGCGGCAGCTCCCTTCGACCCTCTCGGAGCCCGCGAAGAGCTCGAGGGAAGCGTCCTTCTGGTTTCCGTAATTGGGGTCGAGCACGTGCTTGTGGAACTCTATGCAGACCTTCTGCTTTCTCCAGGTCAGCTCGTGGTCCGACTGCTTTTCGAAGACGAAGCCCCTGGCGGCGACTATCTGCGCTATCCTCTCGTATCTGTCCATGGGGATCACTATGTCGGCGTCGGACATGGTCCTGTACTCGGGGCGGGGATAGAAGGCCTTGGTCTCGGTGCCCTTGAGGGGCAGGTATTCTATGCCTTCGGCGTCGAAGGACGCAAAAATGGCGTCCAGCTCTTCCTGCTGGGCGCGGTGTAGGCGGATGTCGGCGGTGAGTCCCATCCTGAGCTTGGTCATGTATTCCTGGGGGATCTTGGCCTTCGACATGGTAACGGCGCGGAAAACTATGCTGTGGAGCACCTGGTTCTCCGAGATCTCGAAGATCTTCGCCCAATCGGCGTCCGCCGGCACTTCGCAGGGAAGGCCCAGCAGGCCCGATCTGATTAGTTTAAGGAAAGCTGAGTTTGAAGGATCCATGTTTTCTTTATGCGCTCGGCGGCGCCTTCTTGAAAAGCGTATGAAAACCATACAGGAGCTTTAAGGCCTGTATGTTTGAATATTATACCATGATTTATATGTCTGTGCCATATCAAGAAGAGTCAACCGCTGTTTATTTTGACGTTTAAAAAGCCCCGAAGGCCTGCGCCTCCGGGGATTTTTGTGCTCTCTTTCGCTTTGCGCTCTTTACTTCCTGTAGACGGTCTTTCCGCCGATGACGGTCATGCAGACGTTCATAACGTTGTTGATGTCGGCGATGGGGTCGGCCGCGTAGACGGTGAGATTGCAGAACTTGCCCGGCTCGATGGTTCCGTGGGTGGCGCTGACGTTGCAGAGCTCGGCCGCGTTGACGGTGCCCGACTTTACGGCGTCCCAGGGGCTCATGCCGTCCTCCACCATCAGGACCATCTCGTAGGCGGTCTTGTCGTGGAAGTTGAAGGGGGTGCCGGCGTCGGTGCCCAGGCACATCCTGACACCCGCCTTATACGCTCTCAGGAAGGAGTCCTTGTGGGCTTCGAAGGCTCCCTCCACCTTCTTTACCGCCCAGTCGGGGATGCCGGCGGCGACGCCGCTGACCTTTATCCAGTACATGGCGGAGAGGGTGGGAACGAAGTAGACGCTGTGCTCCTTCATGAAATCTATGCACCACTGGTCCAGGTAGAAACCGTGCTCTATGGAGTCTATTCCGGCTCTTAAGGCGTTCTTGATGCCTTCGGTGCCCTGGGCGTGGGTCGCGGTGCGGGCGCCCCTCTTATGGGCTTCCTCGATGGCGGCTCTCATCTCTTCTTCGGTGAGCTGGGGGGAACCGGGCTCGACGCCCTTGGTCATGACTCCGCCGGTCGCCATAAGCTTGACCCAGTCGGCTCCGGCTCTCAGCTGCTCGCGGGCGGCCTTTCTTGCGTCGTCGGGCCCGTCGGCCTGCCTGCCGTCCTGCCAGCCGTGACCGCCGGTCATGCAGATGTTCTTGCCCGAGACCTGCATCTCGGGAGCGACGATCATGCCCTTCCTCTGGGCGTCTCTCAGCTGGATGTCGTAATACTTGGATCCGCCCACGTCGCGTATGAAGGTTACGCCGGTGGAGACCAGCTTCCTGCAGTTTTCAAGGGCTCTTATGACCGCTTCGACGTCTCCTCCCTGGGGATCGCCGCCGGCTTCGCCGCTCATCAGTATGTGGGTGTGGCAGTTGAAGAGGCCCGGGCTCACAAAGCCTCCGCAAAGATTGACGACCTCGGCCCCTTCGGGAGCCTTTAGATCTTCACCGACAGCCTTGATCAGTCCGTCTTCCGCGAGTATGGAGCCTTTGAATATCTTCTCGGCTTTGACGTCGAGGATATTTCCGTTGGTGTAGAATACGCTGCTCATAAAAACCTCCTGTTTTGTATTTTCAAACGTTTCCGCGTACTGTGCCTACAAGTAATATACGACACTTTCGCCTTGCAATCAAAGGGAAAAGAACCTAATATTAAATGTAAAGTTCAGACAATTCAAAGGAGTTCTCCATGCGATACAGAAAAGACAGGTACGGAAAAGACATCTCGGTGCTGGGCTACGGCTGCATGCGCTTTTCGAGAAAGCTGGCCGCGGTGGACGTGGACAAGACCGAAAAGGAGATCATGAGGGCGATAGAACTGGGCATCAATTACTTCGACACCGCCTACATCTATCCGGGAAGCGAGGACGCCCTGGGGCGCATACTGGAAAAGAACAACGCGAGGGACAAGGTGAGGATAGCGACGAAGCTTCCCCATTACCTTCTCAAGAAGCCTTCCGACATGGACCGCTACTTCGGCGAGGAGCTTTCGAGGCTGCGCACAGACCACGTGGACTTCTACCTCATGCACATGCTCACCGACCTTGAGACCTGGGAAAGGCTCAGGGCCATGGGCATAGAGGAGTGGCTCGAAAAGAAGAAGGCTGAAGGCGCCATAGGCCAGGTGGGCTTTTCCTACCACGGCAACTCCGACATGTTCATGAAGCTCATAGACGCGAGGGACTGGGATTTCTGCCAGATCCAGTACAATTACTTCGACGAGCACTCCCAGGCGGGCCGCACGGGCCTGGAATACGCAGGTTCCAAAGGCATCCCCGTGATCATCATGGAGCCCTTAAGGGGCGGAAAGCTGGTGAAGCTTCCCCCGAAAGCGGGCGAGATGCTCAAAAAATACGACAAGGACATGACTCCCGCGGCCTTAAGCTTTCGCTGGCTGTGGAACCAGCCCCAGGTCACCTGCGTCCTCTCGGGCATGAACTCCCTTGAGATGCTCGAGGAGAATGTGAAGACCGCCGAGAACGCCGAGGCCGGCATGGTGAGCGAGGAAGAGTTGGCCCTTATCGCCGAGATCGCATCCGACATCAGGCGCAACATGCTGGTCCCCTGCACCGGCTGCCGCTACTGCATGCCCTGTCCCGCGGGTGTGGACATACCCGGGTCCTTCGCCGCCTACAACAACCTGCCCATAGAGGGAAAGCTCTGGTCCTTCAAGGACTACTTCATGTGCACCGGCATAAGGAAGAACTCTTCGGCCGCGTCTTTGTGCATCAAGTGCGGCAAGTGCGAGTCCCACTGCCCCCAGGGCATAAAGGTGAGGGACGAGCTGGCCAAGGTCGCAAAGCAGTTCGAGGGACCCTTCTACAGCATAGGCCGCACGGTGATGACAAAGATCGCCAGGTATTAGCAAGGCAAAAAGCGCAATAAAGCGCGGTCCGGCTCCATGCCGGACCGCCGTTTTATTTTTCGGAACGTTGCAAAGCCGTGAGGCGTAAAATGTTCGGCATTCGCGTAAAAAAACGCCCGCTTTTTCCTTTTTCAGTATCATTTTGCCCCGATTTATGGTATATTGAATGTGTATTTCCCGAATGATAGTCAGCCCGCGCAAGGCCGGTCGAGGGCAAAAAATGAGTAAAAAACGGAGGTCAGAATGCTTCAGTTTCAGTGCGATTACATCCAGGGCTGCGCGCCCGAGATCCTGAAAAGACTAAGCGATACCAACAGCGATCAGTTCCCCGGCTACCTGGGCGACGAGATCTGCGCCTCGGCGGTCAAGAGGATACAGGAGGCCGTGGGCATTCCCGACGCAGACGTCTGGTTCATGATAGGAGGGACTCCCACCAACCAGCTGGTGATCGATTCCCTGCTTCAGCCCTACGAAGGCGTGGTCTCCGTCACCACAGGCCACGTGTCGGTCCACGAGTCCGGCGCCATAGAGTACAGCGGCCACAAGGTCATGACCCTGCCCGCCCACGACGGCAAGATGTGCGCCAAAGAGCTCAAAGAGCTCATGATGAGGTTCTACGCCGACGAGACCTTTGAGCACCAGGTCTTCCCCAGCATGGTCTATATCTCCCATCCCACCGAGTACGGCACCCTTTATTCAAAGGCGGAGCTTGAGGCTCTGGCCGAGGTCTGCCATGAGTACAGGCTTCCCCTCTACGTGGACGGCGCCCGCCTGGGCTACGCCCTCGCCAGCAGGCACACAGACGTAAGCCTTCAGGATCTTGCCCGCATAGTAGACGTCTTCTACATAGGCGGCACCAAGTGCGGCTCCCTCTTCGGAGAGGCCATAGTATTTACCAAGAACAACCCGCCTTCCCGCTTCTTCACCAGAAGAAAGCAGCACGGAGGGCTGCTCGCCAAGGGCTGGCTTCTCGGCATCCAGTTCGACGAGCTCTTTAAAGATGACTTATATTTCCGCCTCGGAAAGAACGCCATAGACATGGCGGAATACATGAAGGAGGGCATAGCTGCCAAGGGCTATAAGTTCCTCCTCGATTCTCCCACCAACCAGCAGTTCCCGGTAATAAGCAACGAAAAGCTTAAGGAACTGCAGGGCAAGGTCCTCTACAGCACCTGGGAACCGGTGGACGAAAACCATACCGCGGTGCGCTTCGCGACCAGCTGGGCTACCACAAAGGATCAGGTGGACCGGCTCCTCGCCCTGCTGTAGGCAGGTAAAAAAGGTCCTTATAGCTCCAGCTGTGTTCATAGAACAGAAAAGGAATCATTATGGAAGAAAGGTTTAAACTCAAGGAGAACGGCACTACGGTGCGCACCGAGATAGTAGCCGGCCTCACCACCTTCATGACGATGGCCTACATCATCGCCCTGAACCCCAACCTGCTGACCAACTTCGCCGTCGGCACACCCCTTTGGAACGGCGTATTCCTGGCGACCTGCATAGCCTCCGCCATCGCCATGTTCGTCATGGCCTTCTGCGCCAACAAGCCCTTCGCCCTGGCTCCCGGCATGGGACTCAACAGCTTCTTCGCCGTGGTAGTCGGCAACGTGGCGGCCCTGCCCGCCTTCGCCTCCGCGGTGGACCCCTACGTGAGCGCCTATCAGGCCTGCCTCATCATCATACTCATCGAAGGCATCATCTTCATCCTGCTGTCGGTGTTCAACATCCGCGACAAGATCGTTGAAGCCATCCCCCTGGGAGTACGCCACGGCATAGCCCCCGCCATAGGCATCATGCTGATGAACATAGGCCTCGGCTCCAACGCCGGAGTATATTCAGAGACCGGCGGACCCTTCTACGCCATGAGAGATTTCTTCGGAGCCCTCACCGCGGGAAGCGCCAAGGCTGCCATGGGCAGCGGCTACAGCTCCATGGTGCTCTCCGTTGTCACCATGTTCCTGGGCTTCTTCGCCATCATAATCCTTAATCACTATAAGGTAAGGGGCGCAGTGCTCCTCGGAATGCTCTTCGCCTCCGTGATCAACTGGATAGGCCAGGCCGCCTTCCTTGGGACCAACCCCTTCGCAAGCCTTGCCAGCGCCTCCTTCGTACCTCCCTTCGCCGACATGGCCTCGACCACCCTGTTCAAGTTCAACTTCGCGGGCTTTGCCGAGATCGGCTGGTTCACCATCGTGATCCTCATCATCACCTTCTGCATCATCGACATGTTCGACACCATAGGCACCCTGGTGGGCACCGCCTCCCGCGCCGGCATGCTCAATGAGAAGGGCGAGATGCCCCAGATGAAGGAAGCCCTGATGGCCGACGCCATCGGGACCGTCGCCGGCGCCTGCACCGGTACCTCCACCGTAACCACCTTCATCGAGTCCGCCTCCGGCGTCGAAGAGGGCGGACGCACCGGCCTGACCGCTCTCACCACCGGCATCATCTTCCTGGCCTGCATGTTCATCGCCCCCGTGGCCGCCATCATTCCTCCGGCTGCCACCTCCGCGGCCCTGATCTACGTCGGCGTCCTGATGCTGGCGGGTCTGAGGAACACCAACTTCGACAAGGTCGAAGAGTTCGTTCCCGTCTTCCTGATGCTCATCGCCATGCCCATCTCCAGCTCCATCGGCCACGGCATCGGCATCGGCCTCATCGCCTTCACCGTGATCAAGGTCTTCACCGGCAGAGCCAAGGAAGTCTCCACCCTGACCTACATCATCTCCCTGATCTTCCTCGTGAAGTTCTTCCTGGTGGCGTAAAGCAGGGCGGCCCTTCGCCGGTCTAACAGCGATAAAGCATAATAAAACATCCTGCCCTGCGGGGCAGGATGTTTTTTCTTGCTTTCTTTTGGCGCTGCCGCTATTTCTTCGGCTCTTCTTCGAAATTGAAGACGTCGGGTATCTTGATGTCTCCCACAAGGCCTTTGTCCAGGTCGAGGAAGGGGTTGGGAGCGGATGACGCGGGAGCTTCGGGCTTTGCTTCGGCCTTTTCAACCGCGGCGTTGAGCTCTTCCATAAAGGCCTCGGCGGCTTTCTCGGCCTTCTCTGCTTCTTCGGCGGCCTTGAAGAGGGGCCCGGCGGCCTGTTCGACGGCCTTCTCCGCCTCTTCAGCGGTCTCTTCGGCGGCGCCCTTGAGCAGGCTGTCGACGGTGATCAGCTCGTCTTCAGCTTCTTCGATAGCTTCGGCGGCTTTTGCGGCTTCCGTCTGAGCCCGCGCCTCAGCTTCCTCAGCGAGCCTCGCGTTCTCTTCCGCTATCTTCGCATTCCTTCTGGCAGTCTCTTCGGGATGCCAGTCGAACTCCACGGGCTCGACCCTCTTCGAGGCGGCAGATCCCGCACCGGCAAAGCCCGCTCCGGAAAACCCTGTATTCGAACGGACCGGAGCCGGAGCTTCTTCCTCTTCATCGTCTTCGGGGGTCTGGGGATTGGTCATATCCAGCTGGCCTATGAAGGAGCTGCCGGTCTTTGAGGTCAGGTAGCTGGTCACCAGGTGGCCCTTCATGGCCGACTTTTCGCCCAGCACCGACTGGTTGTCGCAGACTATGTTGCCCCTGATCCTGCCGTTGCTCTCAAGATCGGAGACCTTGGCGTTGCCGGTGTAGCTGCCGTCCTCGCTGATGGTGAGGCTGCCTTTGGTGCTGATGTCTCCCCTTAAGCTGCCGTTGATAACGATGGGGTCTTCCCCGGTGAAGTCGCCGTAGAAGGTGATGCCCTTGCCTATGACGGTGGCGGGAGCGGGATCCAGTTCCTTTTCTTTCTTTACCTTCACGGGCTTTGCCTCCTCGACGGGAGCGGCGGGCTCGGGAGCGGTGACCAGGGGCTGCTCGATCACGGGCTCTTCGCCCGGCTTTTTCTTGTTATTAAAAAACATGACGTGTCCTTTCTTCGTCCGTATGATCGCATTGATAGTATATGATACCGCAAATCGGGGCTTTTGAAAACCGCAATTAAGGCCGGGACTCAAAAAAATATTGCGGAACGAGCCTTTTCGGCCGGTTTTGATGGTATAATACCCTTTGCTCGGGCCTTTTGAAGCCCAATCGCAGCGGAAGGGGCGCAATATGTTCGGCATTTTCACAGGCACCATAGTAAACGCGATACTCGTCGTGGTCGGGACCGCCGTCGGCCTCATCTTTAAGACCGAAAAGCTGAAAAAAGTGGGGGACAGGGTCTTTCAGGCCTTCGCCTTCTTCGTCATGGTCCTGGGCGTGTCGGGAGCCATAGAGCTGAGGCGCCCCATATTCACCATGATCTCCCTCATAATCGGGGTTGCCATAGGGGAGCTCTGCGACATAGACGACAAGTTCAACCGCCTCGGCAATTCCCTTCAGAAGCGCTTCGCAAAGGGCTCCGAGAGCAGCCGCTTCGCCGAGGGCTTCGTCAGCGCGTCCCTGCTCTTCTGCATAGGCTCCATGACCATAATGGGCGCCATGCAGGCGGGTCTTGAGAACCAGCACAGCATATATTTCACCAAGGGTCTCATAGACACGGTCTCCGCGGCGACTTTTGCTATGGGGTCAGGCATAGGGGTCGCCTTCGCCTCCCTTTCGGTCCTGGTCTATCAGGGCCTTCTGACCCTTGGGGCGAGCCTTCTTTCGGGGCTCATGACCGAAGAGACAGTGGCCTTAAGCTCTCAGATCGGAAGCCTTTCCCTCATCGCCATTTCCCTCAACATGCTGGGCGTGACCAAAATAAAGGTGGTCAACTTCCTTCCCGCCATGTTCGTGCCCATAGTCTGGCAGGCGATACTGGCCATTGCCGGGGCAGCCTAAGGGACCGGCGCCGGCCTTTTGGTCCCGCAATAGAATAAAATGACGACAAAAGACTTGTTTTTTGTGAAAAACGAGTCTTTTTGGTTTTTATGGTGTATAATACAATGTCTATTTATGTGAACCGACACAAGAGAGGCCCTGTTGAGCAAAAGATTATTCGGCAGTTTGATACTCTTCGTTACCGCCATGATATGGGGTCTGGCCTTCGTCTTTCAGAGGCAGGGCATGGACCACATCGGGCCCTACACCTTCACCGCCGGAAGGATGATACTCTCGGCCCTGGTGCTGCTGCCCACGGTCATGGCGTCCGACGCCCTGGCGAAAAAGGGCGGAAGGCTCCCTTCGAGGACTCTGTCCCCCGGGGCCTTCGCGGAATACAGACGCCACACCCTAAAAGGGGGGATCATCTGCGGACTGCTGATAGTCTTCTCCAACACCGCCCAGCAGATAGGGCTGGTGTCCACCTCGGCCGGCAAGGCCGGCTTCATAACCGCCCTTTACGTGCTGCTGGTGCCCTTCCTGGGATTCCTGATCTTCGGGAAGAAGCCCCGCCTCATCGAGCTCATAGTGGTGGCCGCCGGGACCTTCGGGCTCTACCTGCTCTGCATGAGCGAGAGCTTAAGCCTTGAAAAAGGCGACGTGTATCTGCTGCTCTGCGCCCTGGGCTTCGCCTTTTACATACTGACCTGCGACTACTACGCCAACCGGGCCGACGTCATAAGGATATCCTTTATACAGTTCGCCGTGGCTGCCGTCGTGCTGACCGCGGTGGCGCTGATAATAGAAAGGCCGGCCTGGGAGGACATAAGGCCCGCGGCCCTGGGCATAGCCTATTGCGGAGTCTTCTCCGGAGGCCTGGGCTACACCTGCCAGATCATAGGCCAGAAATACGCAAAGCCCACCGAGGCTTCGCTCATAATGTGCCTGGAATCGGTGTTCTCGGTGATATTCGGCTGGCTGATCCTGGGCGAGAGCTTAAGCGCAAGGGAGCTCACCGGCTGCATCATAATGTTCGCCGCCATCGCCGCGGTGCAGATACCGGCAAAGGCTCCGCAGCGATAAGAGCGGACAGCGTTCCGCCCGGTCGCCTGCAGGCTGACAAGAAGCGGCAGGATCCCGAAGCGCCGCAAGGCATAAATACGTCAGTTATTTTGACCCGTCCTCATTCGGACGGGCGGAAGGAGATATAAAAATGAACGAAAAAAAGACCTACTACATCACCACACCCATCTACTACCCCAGCGACAACCTGCACATAGGCCATACCTATACCACCGTCCTGGCCGACGCCATGGCGAGGTTCAAAAGGCTCGAGGGGTATGACGTCATGTTCCTCACCGGGACCGACGAGCACGGACAGAAGATCCAGAAGAAGGCCGAGGCCAAGGGCATGTCCCCCCAGGAATACGTCGACATGGTGGTCGACGGGATAATCAAGCTCTGGGACACCATGGAGATATCCTACGACGACTTCATCAGGACCACCCAGCCCAGGCACGTCAAGAGGGTGCAGGAGGTCTTTAAGAAGATATACGCCAAGGGCGACATCTACAAGTCCGAGTACGAAGGCTGGTACTGCACCGACTGCGAGGCCTTCTGGACCGAGAGCCAGCTTGTCGACGGCAAGTGCCCCGACTGCGGAAGACCGGTGAGCAAGGCCAAGGAAGAAGCCTACTTCTTCAAGCTTTCCAAATACTCCGACAGGCTTAAGGAGCTGCTGACCACCACCGATTTCCTGCGTCCCCAGAGCAGAGTCAACGAGATGCTCTCCTTCATCGACCAGGGCCTCGAAGACCTTTGCATTTCCAGGACCAGCTTCGACTGGGGCATCCCCGTGCCCATCGACGAGAAGCACGTCATCTACGTCTGGCTGGACGCCCTTTCCAACTACATCACCGCCCTGGGCTATCCCGAGATCGAGGGCGAGGACAGCAGCAAGTACAAGAAGTACTGGCCCTGCGACTATCACCTCATCGGCAAGGAGATAGTCCGCTTCCACTCCCTCATCTGGCCCGCCATGCTCATGAGCATGGACGAGCCGGTGCCCAAGCACATCCTGGGCCACGGCTGGCTCCTCTTCGAGGGCGACAAGATGAGCAAGTCCAAGGGCAACGTGGTCGATCCCGTGGTCCTCATCGAGCGCTACGGCATCGACGCCCTCAAGTATTTCCTGCTCCGCGAGTACACCTTCGGCCAGGACGGCAACTTCTCCAACGAGGTCATGCTCAACCGCATGAACTACGACCTCGCCAACGATCTGGGCAACCT
>JAFRWQ010000039.1 GCA_017437925.1 Bacillota bacterium | reverse complement strand
TCATGGCCTCGGCGCGGGTGCAGGTCCCGTCGGGAGCGAAGGCGGTCTCGGAACGTCCGTCGGTTATGCCGTTCCGGAAGGCCCAGACCACCGCGTCATAGAAGTAATCGTTCTCGCTTACGTCCTCGAACTTGATGGGAGGACCCATTTTCTCGAACACGCTGGGCTCCTCGTTGCCGTTCTCGGTCCAGTAAAGCAGGCCGTCTTTGAGCTCAATGGTGCCCGCAAGGCCTATCCTGCGCTCTGTCTCAACGAAGGAATCCTCGTCGTAGGTGTTTACGACATAGGTCCCGGTCTTATAGGTGATGGCGCCGGACGCCTCGTCGAGGGTGCCGCTGAGGTCCCAGACGGCATGCTCGAAGGCGCTGCCGGGCCACTCGATGCGTATCTTGTAGAGCCCTTCCTCGAGGGTGATGTACATGATGCCTCGCTGGGCTATGGGTTCGATCCAGGTCCCGGTGAAGTCATCCTCTTCGCCCGCCGCGAAAACAGGCGCGCAGAGCGGCAGGCTCAGAACGAGAGCCAGGATGACGGCGATAAGTTTTGATCTCATATTTACCTCCTTTTATGATCGCGGACCGCTTGGGCCCGATTATGACCTATTCTATCTTCTGAAGCTCCACCTTGTAGCCGTCGGGATCCCTGAAAAAGCAGGAGTAGACGGCGAAGCGTGGGTGTCTCGCCGGAGGCGCCATGACCTCGGCTCCCGCGTCCCTGACCCTTATGAAGGCAGCGTCGACGGCTGCCCTGTCCCCGCAGTTGAAGCTTATGCAGGGGCTGAGCTCTCCGGTGGGCATGGGCCTTCCGTCGCCGTATTCGACGAAGCCTATGAAGCCGCGGCCGGTGTCGAAGATGAGGCTCTTGCCCCCTCCCTGGGATAGGGCCAGCTCAAGGCCAAGGACGCCTTCGTAAAAGGCCCTCGTCCTTGCGATATCTCCGCAGGGAAAGAAAACTATCGAGCTTTCGAAGGGGGACGCCTTTCTTTCGTTACTCGCGGTTTTTGCGTTTTTGTCTTCGCTCATTCGGGCCTCCCGGGCATACTGCCCTGATTGTTTAATATATCACATTTGTTTAAGATAAACAAGAAGACCCGCCTTAACGGGCCTTAATGTGTTCGTTTCATACATCACCGGCCGTACTCCGCGGGGCTCCAGACGAAGAGCCCTTCGGAAGCCGCAAGCTCCTTAAGGATCTTAAGAAGCGAAGCTCCTTCGCCGTAGACTGCCATCCAGGTGTCGCAGCTGTCCAGGTCGACCATGACGCCCTCGTTTTCGAAGATAGCCCTGAAAAAGAAGGGTCCGGAGGTATCGGAAAGCTTCATGACCAGGTCTTCGGGCTTCATGGGGCCTTCCCGGGTCTCCCCCGCGTCGAAGGAAACGTCCATGTCGAAATAGCAGCTGAGCTTAAGCAGCAGCTCGGCGTATCTCACCCTGAGCTTTTTCAGCCTTTCCGGCTCCAGGAAGTACTCCTCGGTCTCAAAGTAGCGCTCCCCTCTCTCCGCCGGCACCTGCCCCGGCATTATGTCGACTATGAGGCAGGAGCTCTCGAGAAGCTCCTCTATAAGATCGTATCTTTCTATATCGCCGGTCTTGTCCATCGTTCTTCGTCCTTTCGGAAGCTTTTCTTTCGGGCGGCACTTAGGCCCTCTATTGATTATTTTAACAGCGGCCCCCCGGCTCGCGCAAGCGCCGGAGGCAGCGATTTCACAGCCTTAGGCTGCCTTGAAGTTGTAGACGGGCTTTAAGACCTCGATTATGTCTACGGTATCAGCGATTACGTCGATGATGTCCGCGAGGGACTTGTAGGCCATGGGCGCATCGTCCAGGGTAGCCTCGTTGTCGGAGGTGGAG
>JAFRWQ010000038.1 GCA_017437925.1 Bacillota bacterium | reverse complement strand
TGAGCAGGCTCTTGTATTTGAAATACTCTGTGGTGTCTCCGCCGGTCTTTAAGGAGATGCTGTCGTAGGAATCGATGCCGTCAAAGAAGGTGTATTTCAGGTGCTTGGGGCCGTAGCTGCTGCGGAAATAAAGGCTGAAGGGTTTCTGGACCTTGGTCCTTGTACTGCCGCCGTTTACCCTTATGCCGGCTCCGCAGTCCACAGACGGTGTACTGCCGCCGTCGTAGATCTGGAGCAGGACGGGACGCTCCCATTCCTTGCCGTGCTGGGTACTGTTGCTCTCCGCATTATAGCGGGCGCCTCTTTCGATCTGATATCTGCCGTTTTCGGTCTCCTTCCACTCGTCGTATACCGCTCCAAAAGCAAGTATCCCGATATCGTAATCGAGAAGGTTTGCGGGGTCGGTGACTATTGAAAATATAAGGCATCCAGGGAAGGACTCCTCCGGTTTCAGACCCGGATAATAGACCTTTGTCGCGGTCTCGCTCATGCGTCCCTTATCGTCGAAAAGGGCGACCGTAAGGACCGTGCCTCCGGGCAGGCTGCCGTCGGAATAAAGGCCCTTCTGGTCAAAATCAGCCATCAGCATCAGATCCCTGCGGGATACCAGATAGTCGGAGCCTCCGCTCCTTACGCTTATCGAGATCTCCGAACGGCCGCTGTCATTCTCCTTCGTGGGAAGGGTGCCGTCGGTGGTGAAGGCCAGGGTATACTCCGAAGGAGCCCTGACGCTTACGTTAAGCGAATTGTCTTCGTATATCCCCGAATCGTGGGAAAAACCGATGACGGCGCCGCTGTCCTTACGATCGGGCCATGAGACCCGGACGGAGCAGGTCATGACGGCTTCTTTTTCGGACCTTAAATACAAAAGGGCGGCGATGAGACAACAGGTCAGTATGACGGCGCCGAGCGCGTATATAAGGCCCCTGTTTGTCCTCATATGTGTTTACAGGCGCACGGTCGCCGTGCCTTCCATGAGGAGGTTTGCCGTGCGGAAACCGAAGGTGTCGATGATCTCGGGGACCTCGCCGTTTTCGCGGTAATCGACGCCGCATTCCAGAATTCCGGCGGGGTGGCCTATGCGTATGAACTGGGTGTCGGTATCTTTTGCCAGGACCTGCTGAACTATGCTGCCGGGAATAACGGCCGCGGCGGCGGTGCACATGGCTCCGGTCATGGCGTAGCTGGGATGGGTCTTCTGCATGCTCATCATGTGACCGAGCAGGTCGACTTTGTCCTTTGAGATCTCCCTTCCGTCGGGGGTAAGGTAATCGTCCGCCTCTGCAACGAAGGTCATCTTGGGTATGCCCGGGGTGTCCCAGGCGGATCTGGTGTAATCGTCGGTAAGGCCGAGCTTGACGGCAGCAAGGCCGCGGACAGCTTCGAGCAGGTCGAGCTTTTTCTGATCTGCGTTGAGTTCTTCGGGAAGCTCTTTGCAGGTGAGGCCCAGATCTTTGGCGCGGACGAAGACCAGGGGGTTGGCGGCGTCTACTATGGACACTTCCACGGGACCCCAGCCGGGTACTTCAAGTACGTCGACGGCGTTGCCGGTGGGAAGCAGGCCTTTTCCGAGAGTGCCTGCCGGATCAACGAATTTCAGCTTTACCGGAGCCGCGGTGCCGGGCACTCCAGCGATGACGAAATCGCCTTCGTATTCCACGCAGCCGTCCGGGGTCTGAACGTCGGCTTCTATGATCTTGTCGGTATTGGTATTGTATATGCGTACCGAGGTGAGGCCGTCCTTTGCCTCGACCAGGCCTTTTTCTATCGCGAATGGACCGACTCCCGAGGAAATGTTTCCGCAGTTGCCCTTATAGCTCACTATGGGCTTGTCGACGGAGACCTGGGCGAAGGTGTAGTCCACATCGGCGTCGGGCCGTTCCGACTCTTTTATTATGGCTACCTTGCTGGTCACGGACTGGGATCCTCCCAGGCCGTCTATCTGCTTTTTGTCGGGGCTTCCCATCAGGCGAAGGAGAAGAGGATCCCATTGGTCTTTATCGGCAGGCATATCCTTTTCGAGTATATAAACGCCCTTGCTGGTGCCGCCTCTGAGTATGGTCACGGGAAGTTTGGTGGTATTTTTCATGGCAGTACTCCTTTTCATTTAAAAATCATATCATGATTTGGAGCCGTACGGCAAGGATACTGATGTTTAAATAAAGTATTTTTGAACAAAAGGACACCGGCTTTATGCCGGTGTCCATATCTTTGTTATGTTCTGAAAAGGGAAGATCCCGCGGGTCTTTTAGATGACCGAATCGGTGGTCTCGGTTCCCGCGCACAGCAGCGCAAGCAGCAGAGCTGCCTGGCAGCCCTTGAAGGCGTCCTTCTCGCAGAACTGCTCGGCCAGGGAGTGGCACTTGGAATCCCAGTCGGAACCGCCGCCCAGGCAGACCGCGGGCAGCTTGGCTTCGAGGGCCCTGCTGCAGTCGGTGCAGCCGCCGTGACCCAGCTTGGCGTCCTCGGCGCCGAGGAATCTGGCAACGGCGATGGAGGATTCGACTATGGAAGCGTGTGGATCCTGGGTGTTGGCGTCGACGTCCATGAAGTGCCTAAAGTCCCAGGTGATGGTGTCCTTGCCCCAGCGGGCGGTCTCCTCATCGCAGGCTTCCTGAATGGCCTTGAAGATCTTGTCGCTCAGCTCCATCAGCTCCTTCTGACCGTTGGAGCGGAAGTTGATGGTGAAGGTGGCCTTGTCGACTATGGCGTGGATGGAGGAGTAGCTTCCGGCGTAGAGTCCGGTCACCGCAAAGGTGGTCCTGGGATACTCGGGGACGCGGATCTCGGAGATCTTAGCGATGGCTCTGCCGGCCGCGTGGGCGGGATTGGCGATCTCGGCGAAGGTGGTAAAGGCGTGTCCGCCGATTCCGTAGAAGTTGATCTCGTAGGTCTGCATGCCGGTGGCTTCGTAGGTGATCTCGGAGAAGCCGGCTCCGTCTATGGAAACGGAGGCTTCGAGCTCGGGATGATGGGTCACATAGAAGTCCATGCCGCCGAAGGCTCCCATGCCTTCCTCTTCAACGGTCCCCACGAAGTGGATATCGCCCTTGGGCTGAATTCCGGCTTCCTTGATGGCTCTGATGGTGGAGAGCACCGATGCGCAGCCTCTGGTGTCGTCGACTATGCCGGGGCAGTAGATCCATCCGTTCTCTCTCTTGATCTCGAGCTTGGTGTCGAGAGGGAAGACGGTGTCCATGTGGCCTTCGACAAGAGTGGTCTTGCCGCCGCCGGTGCCGCGCATGATGCCCACGGCGTTTCCGTGTTCGTCTACGTGGCAGTCTTCAAGTCCGTATTCCTTGAAGAGCTCGACCATGCGGGCCGCCTTCTTTTCTTCGTGGAAGGTGGGGGCGGGGATGAGGGTGAGCTCGATCTGCCTCTGGATGATGTACTCGTTGTCGTCGACCATGAACTGCAGGGCCTTCTGCACCTTGGGATCGGCGGTCAGAGCGTTAAGAGTATTCTGTACCTTGGGGGATACTTCGTAAGCCATTTCGTTCTCCTTGTCTAAAAAAATATAATAAATAACGGATCGATGTGACGTTGATCCGGCAGAAGCATATAACACCGGATACACCGGCAGTATAACAAAAATCAAGGACGTCTTCAAGTGCGGCGATGCGCTGAAAGCAGGCATGAACAGCGCTTATTGCCGATTTACCTGGAAGAAAAAAGCGTGTATAATACATAAGTTAGATAAACGTTTCAGTAAAGGAGGATGTATTTATGTTCAGAGAGATCGTAAGGTTTAAACAGGCCATTCCCATGGAAGAGTGCATCGAAATACTGAAAAACGAGCCCCGCGGGGTGCTTTCCGTACTGGGTGACGACGATTATCCCTACGGGATGCCCATCAACCAGTATTACTGCGAAGAGGACGGCAAGATATATTTCCACGGCGGGATGGCCGGCCACAAGATCGACGCCATGAAAAAACATGACAAGGCCTCGTTCTGCGTCATGAACGGCGGAGAACACGTCGACGGGCAGTGGTTCCTGACCTTTAAGAGCGTCATAGTTTTCGGGCGCATAGAATTCGTCGAGGATCAGCAGAAGATGCTGGATATCAGCCGCAAACTTAGCTACAAGTTTACCAAAGACGAGGAGTACATCCGAGAAGAGCTCCTGCGTTCGGGCCCCAGGACCCTGATGTTCGCCCTGGTCCCCGAGCATATCACCGGAAAGAGAGTCACCGAAAAATAAAAATGACTTATGTAATAGGGGATATCCACGGGGAATTCGATCAGCTGACAGAACTGCTGGCGAAGATGGACCCGGGACCCGATGATACCGTATATGTGCTGGGCGACGTCGTGGACAGGGGACCCGATCCCGTAAAAGTGCTGAAATACCTCATGTCCCATGAAAACATGGTCCTGATCGCGGGAAATCATGAGCTTATGGCCCTGCAGTGCATGAAGTTCCTGCTGAAAGACATAAACGAGGAGAACATCGCGTCTGTCACTGATCTGGATCTTCAGATGCTTGCAGACTGGAGGATCAACGGCTGCGATACGACCCTGAGAGATCTTAAAGCCCTAGATCCCGCAGAAAGGCGCGATATCCTGGAATACATCGCCGACGCCGACACCTATGAAGACATCAGGGCGGGAGGAAGGCGCTTCGTCCTGGTCCACGCCGGGCTGGGCGGTTTCAGGCCCGAAAGGCCTTTATGGGACTATTCTCTCGACGAGCTGGTCTGGTTTTCCGCCGACTACGGCCGCAGATACTTTGAAGACGCCTGTCTGGTCACCGGTCATACTCCCACCCAGCTGATCAAAGGTTTTGATGAGCCGGGCCGGGTATACATGAAGAACGGACACATAGCTTTGGACTGCGGCGCCTGCTTTGAAGGAGGCCGCCTGGCCGGCATATGCCTTGACACGGGCAGAATATATTATTCGCGCTGACATATCATTCAATTGCAGAAGGTGCGCATTATGAAAAAGCTTTTATCGACAGTTATGGTTCTCTGCCTGATACTGGGCCTCGCGCCCGCCGCTATGGCGGAAAACAGCGGGGAAGTGCACAGGATAGTGCTGAAAACAAAGGAAGAGGACGGAGCATATACATCCGAAGCATTGATCGACGGTAAACCGGTGGAGTACTTTGAGTACGTCTGGCACGCCGATCCATCCCAGGCACATGAAGACGTTAAAAACAGCCCGGCAGAGTATTATACCGGAGAGAAGCCCGTGACCGACGCTGCGGCTTATATAGCCCGAGACATAGAATACTGGCCTCTATTGGATACTTCAGGCTTCGTTAAAGAGTCCTACAACAAGAAAGTGGAATGGTGCTACTACTTTACAGCCGCAGAGTATTCGGACTATATCTTCGCCACTTTGCCCATAATAGGCAACAAGAGGGCCGACTGGATGATGCACAGTCCCGAAGAGGCATATCAAAATGCTGTGCTCCATATCACCAGGCCCGGGACCTATGAGATCTCGGGAAAATGGCACGGGCAGATAAATATAGACCTGGGTGACAGCGATGAGACCTTCACAGACGAGAACGCCGGGGTGACTCTCATACTCAACGGAGTCGAGGCTGAATGCACCGTGGCTCCCGTGCTCATCTTCAAGAGCGCGTATGAGTGCGACAATACCTGGGAAGAGAGGGAGGAGCACGGCCCAGCGGTCGATACCTCCGGCGCCGGCGCCAACCTGATCATAGCCGACGGCAGCGTCAACGAGCTGAGCGGTGCCAACGTCTACCGCATGCTGAAGACCAAGTACAAGGATGCTTCAAAGCAGAGGACCGACAGCGTAACCGTCCAGAAGAAGGCCAGGAAGATAGACGGAGCGGTTTATTCCTACGTCTCAATGAACATCGACGGACAGGAAAAGGGCGACGGGATACTGAACATCCGCGCCAAGTATGAGGGCCTGGATTCCGAGCTCCACCTTACGGTGAACGGCGGCCGTCTCAACATTTTCTCCGACGACGACGGAGTAAACGTCAACGAGGATGACGTATCTGTGTTTACGGTAAACGACGGCAGGCTCCACATTCTCGCGGGCCTCGGCTATGACGGGGACGGAGTCGATTCCAACGGCTACGTCGTGATCAACGGCGGCACGGTGATCTCGACCGCAAATCCCAGAGTCGATTCGGGCCTCGATTCCCCGCTGGGCACCTACATCAACGGAGGGACCGTGGTCGCCCTCGGATCCACCATGGATTACGCGGCCTTCGACGATTACGCCGAGTCCGGACAGGCAACGATGAACCTCAGATTCTCAGAGATGAGGAACGACGACGACGCGATCATAGTCACCGACAGCGCGGGGAAGGTCGTCTTCGCCTACGATCCCGACAGGGACGAGGTGATATCTGCTCTGAAGAGGAAATTCAAGGGCGCCATTATCTCCGATCCCAATATGCTGATCGGCGGGCATTACGATCTCTATATCGGAGGCACGGTCGCCGGCAGCGAGACCGAGGGAGTGTACGACAGCGCCACGGTCACCGGTTTAAACGGCTGCAAGCTTCAGTGCTACGATGTGAACATGACGCTCAAAGCCCACAGCTTATTCGCCCGAAAGTCAAGCAATAAGCTCTACAGCATCGATTTCTCAGCTGAAAAGAAGGTGAACAATTTCTCAGGCGTAACGGATTGGGACGGCTCCAAGCCCATGCAGGAGGAGACCGCCGAGGTCCGGACCATGAGCTTTAAGGATGTTTCCTCCAAGGACTGGTTCTACGAGGACGTTCAGTTCGCTTATGACGCCGGCCTGATGGAGGGCAGCTCCGCTGAGGTATTCGACCCCCGGAGACCCACTACCAGGGCCATGATAGTCACCATGCTCCACCGCATGGAGGGAAGCCCCCAGACCGAAGCCGGGCAGCCCTTCAGCGACGTGCCCGAAGGCTCTTATTACAGGATGCCCGTGATCTGGGCAGCCGAGAACGGCATAGTCGACGGCTACGGCGACTGGACCTTCAGACCCGACAGGGAGATCACAAGGGAGCAGCTTGCGGCAATAATGTACCGCTACGCGGCTTACAAGGGCTATGATCTTGACGAAGAAGGAGACCTCTCCGCCTTTGCGGACAAGGACGAGATCAGCAGCTACGCTCTGAACGCCATGAGCTGGGCCAACGGATCCGGCCTCATCAATGGCCACAGCGACACGGTCCTCGCTCCAAAGGGCACGACCCTGCGCAGCCAGGCAGCCGCAGTCTTCAGAAGGTTCGCCGAGAAATACATGACCAACGATCTCAACTGAGACGCGGCAGGCGTATGAAAGGTGAAGATAAATTCTTTTGACACGGGGCGCGATTTGTGTTATATACATTTACGCCAAAAAAAGAATCGATCTGTATGCTGAAGTTTATCAAAAACAAACAATTTTATATAATAGCTTTCGTCATAATGCTGGCCTTTGTGCTCATCTTCTCGTCGGCCTGCGGCAAATCCAAGGAGGCTCCGGCGGCGGGATCCCCTTCCGCGGAGCAGGGCCCCAAAGCCGTAAAGAGCGAGGGAGTAATGACCCACGATGAGTACAGGGCCGCCGAAATAGGCGACGAAGTGGTCATCGAGACCTATGTGCAGGCGGCCCAGGCCTGGTGGAACGACAGCATAGTCCTCTACACCTGCGACGAGGACGGAGCCTACTTCATCTACAATCTGGCCTGCACCGAAGAGGAGGCCGAAAAGCTGGTCCCGGGGCAGAAGATCAAGGTTACGGGCACCAAGGCCGAGTGGTTCGGAGAGATAGAGGTCGCTGACGCGACCTTCGAGTTCGAAGAGGGAAGCTACATAGCGGAACCCATCGACGCCACCGATATCCTGGGGACCGCCTTCCTCGAGCCTTACAGGGACAGCTTCGTCACCATAAAGGGACTCACCGTTGAGGCCATGGACGAGAGCGGCGCCGCTTTCTACTACGGCTGGGACAACTCACAGAGCCCGGGCACCGACAGCGACCTGTATTTCAAGGTCTCCAAGGGCGGACAGGAGTACGTCTTCGTGGTCGAATACTACCTCTGCAACGAGGAGAGCGAGGTCTACAAGGCCGTGCGCAAGCTCGAAGTCGGGCAGACCATAGACGCGGAATGCTTCCTCTATTGGTACAACGGGGTCCAGCCCCACGTGACTTCCATCAAGGTCTCAGATTAAGACATCTGTCTCATATATAAACGAAAAGCGCTTCGGCGCTTTTTTGTTTTGCTCCGCTTCCACTACCAATTTTCTCCGTTTTGTGGTATAAGTTTATTTGTCGAATTTTGTCCGGAGGGCGTATGAGCAGTTTACTGAAAAACAAAGCTTATCTGTATATAACGGAGTTTTTCTCGGGCGTATCGGTCATGGCTGTGGAGCTGGCGGCTTCAAGGCTCATGGCCCCTTATTTCAGCTCCTCCCAGATAGTCTATACGATCATCATAGGCACGGTAATGATAGCCATGGCCCTGGGCAACGTCTACGGGGGAAAGACCGCCGACAGAAACCCGGATCCCGCAGTCCTTTACCGCAGGATGCTGATAGCGGGCGCCTGGATAGCGGCGATACCGTTCCTGGGCCGTTATCTGATTCTCGCGATCTCCGCAGCGCTTATACTTACCGTAAACACCAATTTCCTTATCATCGCGGCTTTCGTGTCCTGCATGCTGATCTTCGTCTTCCCCCTGTTCCTTCTGGGTACCGTGACGCCTTC
>JAFRWQ010000037.1 GCA_017437925.1 Bacillota bacterium | reverse complement strand
CCAACGGCATGCTCGATGAGAACAACACCCCCGAAAAGACCCTCTTTAAGCCCAACGATCCCTGCAGAAGGGCCGATATCGTGACCTTCATGTACCTGGCCGCCGAGAACGGCGTCTCCGCCGCCGACCACGACCACGCCTATCCCTACAATTTCATCGGAGAATGGCAGGACAGGGTGAGCATGAGAGCGACCATGACCGTTCTTCCCCATGAATACGGAAACAACGAAGACCTCGACGTCACCGTCTTCTGGGGCGGAAGCGCCTGGGAAGGCTATCAGTGGACCATGCGCGCCGCTTACGACGAGCTTGAAGGCCTGCTGACCTACACCGACGGAGTCCTTAAAGACCTGGTTTACGGCGAAGACGGCGAGCTCGCCGAAGAGACCCTGGTGAACGAGGGCAGCAAGGGAAGCTTCTTCATGAAGAACGGCGATCTCAGGTGGGAAGACGACATGGAGCCCCGCAGCCTTGACATGAGGTTTGACGCCGTTGAAGCAGCCGCTCCCGATTCCGAGATGCTCGCGGCTGAGTATTTCAAGGCAGTCGCCGCTGTCATGCCGGGAACCGCCGGCTCATCGCTGAGGACGGCCTCAGCCCTCGTCTCCGCCGTAAAGTTCGCGGAGGACAGCGATATACTCGCCTGCTCGGCCGAAGACCTCAGGGCCGAGATGCTGATGGCCTGGGAAAGCCTTACTGACGATGAGAGGGCAGCCTTCGATGAAGCCTTCATGGGAGTCGCGGGCCTTGCCGATCAGGCCTTCTCAGACTATGCTTCCGTAAAGGGAGCCTTTGAGGACGCCGGGGTCGCTTCCGATATGGAGGCCCTCATCGGCGATGTCCACGCCAGGCTCTCCTGGGAAAAGCTCATGTCCCACACCCTGACCCTGGGAAACAGCGACAATTAACCTGAACCGGCGCGAGCCGCAAATAATCTTAAGCTTCCGGCATTCGTTGTCGGAAGCTTTTTATTGTGTTATAATATATAATTGGCAAATATCGGAACAAGAGGACCCGCTTAAATACAAACCGAAATGAACGACAAGACCATCTGCTTACTCAACGATTCCTTCCCTCCATACATCGACGGAGTGTCCAACGCGGTGCTCAACTACGCCCGCGAGCTCAACAAGTCCGGCAGCAGCGCCTTCGTGGTGACGCCGGAGAACCCCGACGCCGACGACAGCCGCTTTGATTTTCCGGTCATACGCTATCCCGGTGTGGATCTGAGAAAGTCGGTGGGCTACATCGCCGGCAATCCCTTCGCTGCCGAGGTGGTCGACGAGCTGCGCAAAAGGCCGGTGGGCCTGCTCCACTCCCACTGCCCCATAGCCTCGTCGAGCCTGGCAAGGAACCTGAGGGAGATGATCGACGTTCCCCTGGTCCTTACCTATCACACCAAGTTCGACATAGACATCAACAAGGCCATAAAGTGGAAGCTGCTGCAGGAAGGAGCCCTCAACGCCCTGGTGGACAACATCAGCGCCAGCGACGAGGTCTGGACTGTCAGCGAAGGAGCGGGAAAGAACCTGCGCTCCATAGGCTATCAGGGCGATTACATAGTGATGCCCAACGGGGTCGACGTGCCCAAAAGAAGGCTCAGCGACGAAAAGACCCTTGAGCTTACCTCGGGATACGATATACCCGAAGGGGTCCCCGTCTTCCTCTTCGTGGGACGCCTCATGTGGTACAAGGGCCTTCGCATCATAGTGGACGCTTTGAGCGCCCTTGCTTCCCAGGAGATCGATTTCCGCATGGTCTTCGTGGGCAAGGGAGCCGACGCGGAAGAGCTCATAAGCTATGTCGAAGAAAAGGGCCTTTCCGACAGAGTCTTCTTCACCGGACCCATATACGACAGAGAGACCCTCTGCGCCTGGTACTGCAGGGCCGACCTCTTCCTCTTCCCTTCAAGCTTCGATACCAACGGCCTTGTGGTGAGGGAAGCCGCGGCCTGCAGCCTCGCTTCGGTCCTCATAAAAGACAGCTGCGCGTCCGAAGGCGTGGAGAACAGAAAGACCGGTTTCCTCATCGACGAGAACGCGGCCAGCCTCGCCGTGCTTCTTGCCCGCATCTCCGACAAAAAAGACCTGATGAGAGAGGTGGGAAGGGCGGCGTCCGACACCCTCTACCTTTCCTGGGAGGACGCCGTCGCCAACGCCTCGAGGCGCTACGACAAGGTGATCGAGAATTATAAAAGAGGCCTGTACGTGAGAGACCGCAGGCCCACCGACGAGCTCTACCGCATCTCCGGAGAGCTTCTCGACTTCGCCGCCGAAGCCAGGGAGTTCAGAAAGTCCATGTGGGACAGGCTCAGCGAGAACATAGACCTCTATCTGTAGAGAGAAAGCATGAAAAAGTCTCTGGGAATAAAAAGGCTGTCCGGCATGCAGCTCCTTGCAGCCGGCTTCCTCATACTGATACTTCTGGGGACGCTTCTCCTCATGCTTCCGGTGAGCGCGAAGGACGGGGCTCCGACGCCCTTTGTCGAGGCCCTCTTCACCGCCACCTCGGCCACCTGCGTCACCGGCCTTACCGTGGTAGACACCTACGCCCACTGGTCCCCCTTCGGCCAGGTCGTGCTGTTACTGCTGATACAGGTGGGCGGCCTGGGCTTCGTTACGATAGGCACCGCCATCACCATGCTCATGGGCAAGACCCCGGGTTTTACTCAGAAGAGCTGGGTAAAGGAAAGTCTCAACGCCGTGGATTACGGCGGGCTCGTCCAACTGCTCAAAATGGTCTTAAAGGGCACCCTGATCTTCGAGAGCCTCGGCGCAGTAATACTTGCCCTGCGCTTTTATCCCCTGATGGGGGCGAAGGACGCGGCGATATTCGGCGTCTTCCACTCGGTCTCCGCCTTCTGCAACGCCGGCTTTGACCTGATGGGAAAGTACGGCATGTCCTCCTTCACCGCCTACAGGGACGATCCTGTGGTCATGATCACGGTCTGCGCCCTGATACTTATCGGAGGAGTAGGCTTCATAGCCTGGAGGGACATAAAGGAGAAGGGCCCGCGCTTTAAAAAATACAGCCTTCAGACCAAGATGGTCCTGGCCATGTCCCTGTTTTTGGTCGCGGCCGGTACCGTCCTCTTCTACTTCACCGAAGCCGCGGCCTGCCTTAAGGATACCTCGGGCGCAGAGAGACTGCTTTCGTCCTTCTTCTGCGCAGTCACTCCCAGGACCGCAGGCTTCAACGTCATAGAGTATTCCGAGATGAGCGAGGGGGGCAAGTTCCTAACCATACTGCTCATGTTCATAGGGGGAGGCTCCGGCTCCACCGCCGGGGGGGTCAAGATGACCACTGTCTTCGTCCTGCTGCTGCACCTAAGGTCCACCCTTAACCGCTCCATGGGGACCCAGGTCATGGGAAGAAGGCTCTCCGACCAGGTCGTACTCAAAGCAACAGCCCTTGCCTCGATGTACATAGTGCTTTCGGCTGCGGCCTGCCTTGCGATCAGCGCCGTCCAGGGCTTCAGCCTGGGAGACAGCCTCTTTGAGGTGGTCTCCGCCATATGCACCGTGGGAGTTTCCGCAGGCCTCACCAGAAAACTGTGCTTAAGCTCCCGCCTCATAAT
>JAFRWQ010000003.1 GCA_017437925.1 Bacillota bacterium | reverse complement strand
TCTTCGATCTGTAACTCTTCCTTTTTCTGAATATATTCAAAGGCAATGAAGCCTTCAGAAGTCTCTTTTACAACCGAATAGTACTCATCGTCTAAAAAGACCCACTCAGGAGCGGAATTGGTGATACTGATATCGCTGTCTGCATCGGGCGTATATGTATTTGATGAGTTTACCGATAATACTGCAACGACCATCATGAAACATAACAGAAGAAGGACTGTGGAGGATATCATTCTTTTCATTCTGGTCACCTTTCTGCTGCAGCGTCAGCGATAAGCGGGACGGCTCGCCTTGAGGGATGTCCGGCGGTGCGGTCATGAGTGAAGGCACCGCCGGGCTCATTTTATTTAACGGTACTTATAATGCGGATTGTGCTGCTCACCCCCCAGCAATGGATCGTCATCGTACGGTAAAACAAAAGCTATACCGCTGCATTTTCCTTCCATGAAAGCCTAAGAACAAACAGCCTGTTCAAAAACTCTTGGCGTCAGTGGAGAGCCGCTCAAGCATGATCATAATGCTTATCACGATCGCGATCAAATCCAATACTGTATATAAGAGCGACACTTTTGTAAACTTCGCATCTATTCTGTAATCGTGTACTACTGCGTTTATTGCATACAAAACATATATCGCCAGCATTATACTTCCGTACTTGGACAGCGGAGTAAGCTGGTATGCAATTACAAAGAGCAGCCAGCGAAATGATGAAGGAAGGAGATATGCGGATTTTTTGTGCGATGGGAGTTTCATATTTTCCTATAAGTAATCGTTGATAAAGTTGTTGAATCCCGTCTGCATTAATCTTGAGGTATTATCATAAGAAAATATATCATCCCAAAGGCAAAAACAGCGATGAGTGTTATCAGAGCTAAGTAACGCTTCAAGGGGATTCCTCCCTTCTAATTGTAGATGGCATTTACGCCATTTCTGTCATCAGTTTGTACGGTATAGATGTTGTTGCGATATCTGCTTTCATTCATTATTGAGTAAGTTACTGAATTGTGTGCAAGACCAATTACATGGCCAAGTTCATGGACACCTACGCTTTGAGCGACATTGGCATTCCAACCGGTCTTTGCAGAATTCATTTGACTGGTAAAATACCAAACCGCACTGTAGTTATCATCATCGTAGGGAACGATGAAGGAAATACCATAGTATGTTTTGGTGTTATCATATGCCGATTGGAGGATATTCTGCAACGCAACACTATAGGTTATGTATGCACCTTCGCTGTTCCATTATATACACATCGCGCGAAAAACGCAAAAGCGAAAGGGTGGTCTGAAATTGTGTAAAAGATATACATAAAATCGCGTCAACAGAGCGGTGAGGGCTACGTCCTCCCCGTCCCTTGACGTTCTGTCGTTTTTATGGTAGATTTGCTGAGTGCCGCACTGAAGCGGCTGTCTGCTCAGAAGAGCTTTGCCCCTCCCTCATAAGGGGCAGGCCGATCCACCGGGATCACCCGGCAGTCCGGTACCGGCTCCTGCCGTCCCTTGACCTTATGTCTTATTTATGGTAAATTCATTTAAAACCGCAGTGAAGCGGTGAAGCGCTCTGAAGAGCGATATGAGCGTCCCGCAAAGGGCGGAAAAGCCCGGCTCCGGGCCCAAGTCCCGCCGGCATAACGAAAAACGATACCGATGAAAGGTATGCGACCTCCCAGAAGGGGGCTGTATACCTTTGTTTTATACGCGAAGGACGGGTCCTGCCCGGCCGAGCGGAGGAGGGAAAATGAGCGACACAGGAAGGATAATAGAACTGAGGGAGACCATACTGGAGAACAACGACGAAGACGCCGAAAGGCTGAGGCAGAGCCTGAAGAGCGAAAAGACCTGCCTCGTGAACCTGATGTCGGCCCCGGGAAGCGGCAAGACCAGCCTGCTTCTCGCTCTCAAGCCCTACTTTGAGGGGAGGCTCAGCTGGGGCGTCATGGAAGCCGACATAGATTCCGACGTGGACGCCCGCACCCTTTCGGACGCCGGCATTCCCGCCATCCAGCTCCACTCCGGCGGCATGTGCCACCTGGATGCCGATATGACCCGTCAGGGCCTCACCGCCTTCGGAAGAAGCGACCTGGACCTGATCTTCCTTGAAAACATAGGCAATCTGGTCTGCCCCGCCGAGTACGACACCGGTTCCGCCCTCAACATGACCGTCTTAAGCGTTCCCGAGGGCGACGACAAGCCCTTCAAATACCCCCTGATGTACAGGGAGTGCTCCATAATGGCGATCAACAAGATCGACGCCCTGCCCATATTCGACTTCGACATCGAAACGGTGAAGAAGGGCGCGAGAGCTCAGAACCCGGATATAAAGATATTCCCCGTGTCGGCCAAGACCGGAGAGGGCGTTGAAGCGCTGGCCGAAGAGATCATAGCCTTCGTCAGAGGCTGGAACAAAAGAGGAGAGTAGACCATGGGCGAAGTAAGGATAATCGAAGTAAAGGAAAGCATCACCGCGAGAAACGACGAAGCCGCCGAAGAGATCAGATCGTCCCTCACGTCGAAGGGGACCCTCTTCGTGAACATCATGTCAGCCCCCGGCAGCGGCAAGACCACCCTGATCGGCGCCCTCATCAAAAGGCTGGGCAGGGACTGGAAGATAGGCGAGATGGACGTCGATATCGAGACCAGCCTCGACGCCCAGAAGATCAAGGACGCCACCGGGGTCGAAGCCCTGCAGATACACAACATGGGCCTCTGCCACATAGACGCCGACATGGTGAAAAGAGCCCTGAAGGAGTACGATACCGAAGGCCTCGACCTTCTCATACTCGAAAACATAGGCAATCTGGTCTGCCCCGCTGAGTTCGACACCGGGGCCCACAAAAGGATAATGCTCATCAGCGTCCCCGAGGGCGACGACAAGCCCCTCAAATACCCCCTGATGTTCAGCGTCAGCGACCTGGTGATCATCAGCAAGACCGACGCCCTGGGCTACTTCGACTTCGATTTCGAAGCCTGCGAGCAGAGGGTGAAGGCCCTCAACCCCAGCGCCGAGTTCATAAGGCTCAGCGTAAAGACCGGCGAGGGCCTGGACGAGGTCTGCGCCTGGTTCGAGAGGGAGATAAGGAAGGTCAAAGGGATCTAAGCCCGTCTTCAGTGGGTCTTCGCGTACTTTTCGCAGGCCCTGCGCACCCATTCGAGGCGCGTTTCGTCGATGTCGGTGGGGACGGTGCAGTCGGCCCCTATCATGGTGCCGGTCTGTCCGGCTTCGTCGAGTATGGCGAAGACCGCCTTTTCAAGCTCGGCGCGGCTGCCGGTGTATATGACGCCGGTCTGCTCGAAGCCTCCGAAGACGGGCTTTCCTTTGAAGAGCTTCCTGCCCTCGCTGAGGCTCACTCCCTCGGCGTGGACGGCCCAGTTGAAGGCCGCGGCGTCGTAATCGGCGTAGAGCTTGAGGTCGTTGGCCAGGCCCTTGTAGCCGCAGATGTGCAGCAGGGTCATGTCCGATAGGCTGTTCGCGTGGGCGAGGACCTTCTTTTCGGACGGCGCGATGTATTCGCGGTAGATTTCGGCGGGGAAGTAGCCGTTCTGATTGTTGACGCTGAGGTAAACGGCCTCGGCCCCGCACTCTTTGACCAGCATCTCGTCGAGGGCGATGACGCTGTCGGCGATGATATCGAGGGCTTGGGCGACGGCTCCGGGGTCTTCGCGGGTCAGCCGCAAAAGCATTGGCTCGGCCCCCAAAAGCACGGGGAAGGTTAGATTGAAGGCGGTCTTCAGTATCATGGCGGGAGAGAAGGCCGTGACGTACCTTACCGCTTCATTCCCCTCGTAGCAGGCGAAGGCGCGCCTCGTCAGCTCGGCGCTCTTTTCAAAGAATGCGCTGCCCGCGACCGGCGGCTTTATGTCCTTAAGGTCGGTTGCTTTTTCCGCGAAGGAGACGTCCACGGACATGATCATCAGGGAATCGTTCATGACCTTTATGATGTCGGGGTCGTACTTTTCCCTGGCTTTCCTGTGGCCTTCGATGTTTTTTTCGAAGATCGCTTCGTCTTTTAAGCCCTTCAGCCACTCGTTTCTTTCGGTGAAGTGGTGGAAGATGGCGACGGGAGCCCTGTCCACCGGCTCGTTTTTAAGGTAATGCAGAAATCTTTCTCTTTTATCCATTTTATTCTCCGTTGCATATCCGGGGCCCGCGGCTCCGGTATCAGAAACACTTTTTATGGTTGTCCGCCGTCCATAAGACTTTAACAGAAGAAGGCTCCTGAGGCGGACGTTCAGCGGGCCGCGTCCTTGTGCCCTGAGCTTTCGAAGCTCTCGGAGATCCGGGCGCGCACCGCCTGC
>JAFRWQ010000036.1 GCA_017437925.1 Bacillota bacterium | reverse complement strand
GGGGACGGGCCGAGCCACATCCCCCTGTAGTATTTCTGAATTCCTTGATTTTGCGCGGTTTGTATTAGCCAAAGTATCTCTTCAGTAAACCGGCAAAAGCTTTTCCGTGTCTTGCTTCGTCCCTTGCCATCTCGTGGACGGTGTCGTGGATGGCGTCGAGGCCCAGCTCCTTGGCCTTCTTGGCCAGGGCGGTCTTGCCGGCGGTGGCGCCGTTTTCGGCTTCGACTCTCATCTCAAGGTTCTTCTTGGTGGAATCGGTGATCACCTCGCCCAGGAGCTCCGCGAACTTGGCGGCGTGCTCGGCCTCTTCATAAGCGGCCTTTTCCCAGTAGAGCCCTATCTCGGGATATCCTTCTCTGAAGGCGACTCTCGCCATGGCCAGATACATTCCGACCTCGCTGCACTCGCCGTTGAAATTGTCTCTGAGGCCCTGTACGATCTCGGGATCTACGCCTTTGGCGACTCCCACGACATGCTCGGCAGCCCACTTCAGTTCGCCCTCTTCCATCTTGTTGAACTTATCGGCAGGGACCTTGCACTGGGGGCATCTTTCGGGGGGCTGATCACCCTCGTGAACGTAACCGCAAACTGAGCATACCCACTTCATTTTTACTCCTCCTTTATATGTAAAAAACAGCGATAAAATGCTTTGTAGCACGGATTAAATATACGAAATTAACGAGCGTTAGTCAAGTTAATAATGTTAGCATTTATAAGGGCAATGAAAAAGGAGGGACCGCCCGGCCCCTCCCCGTTTTTCGCCTTATTTTGCTGTCTTGACCATCTGGCCCTTGAGCTTCATGAACCTCCACTTTCCGGTGTTGTAGTGGCTGATTATGAGGGTTGTCCTCAGGAGCTGGTCGCAGATGATGGCGCCCCAGGCTCCCCACAGGCCCATGTCGAGATAGTTGATGAAGAGTATGCCCAGCCCGCTTCTCACGATCAGCACCGTGATGAAGATGGCGGCAGCCGAGAATTTGGTATCGCCGGCTCCGCGCAGACCGCCGTTGGTGATGAACTGCTGGTTCTGGAAGGGCTGCATCAGGGCTACGGCCATGAGTATCTTCCTGCCCTGCTCTATGACCTCGGGAGTCTCGTTGTAAAGTGCTACCACATGGCCTCCGAAGAGCAGGAACAGACTGGCCAGGGCTACAGCGAAGCCCAGTCCCAGATGGCGGGTATGGCGCACGTATACGTCCGCCATGTCGACCCTGCCCCTGCCCAGGCTCTGGCCCACCAGGGTGGTCGCTCCGTTGGAGAAGGCCTGGCCGGACATGAAGCTCAAGGAATTGATGTTCATGCAGATCTGGTGGGTGGCGTAGGCCACGTCGCCGAGACCCGAGACCGTCCTGGTGAATATCATGACCCCCGCCCTCATGAAGAGCTGCTCTATCATGCTGGGAAGGCCTATGGTGATGACATTGTGCTGGATGTCCTTATCGAAGACGAACTTTTCCTTCAGGTCCAGATAGACGTAGCGGGTCTTGCTGAACATCAGGGTCATGGCGATGACGGTGGCCGTGGTCTGGCCTATGACGGTGGCGAGGGACGCTCCGGCGACCTCCATGCGGGGGAAGCCGAATTCGCCGTAGATCAGCAGGTAGTTGAAGATCACGTTGACCACGTTGGCGGTGGTATTGTACATGAGGGGCATGCGGGTGTCTCCGCAGCCTCTTAAGCAGGCGGTGCAGGTGAAGGTCATGCACAGGAAGGGCATGCCGTACATCTGTATGGTGAAGTACTGGACCGCGTAGGCTATGGTGGATTCGGATATGCCCTTTCCGGCCAGGAGCCTGATGAAGGGCTCCGCTATGACGGTGCCCAGGGACATGAAGAATAAGGCGAGGACGATGTTGATGATCATCGACTGCTTGAGCACCTGGTTGGCTCTCTTCTGATCGCCCTGGCCTCTGAAGCGGGCCACCATGGCGGTGGAACCTATGTTGAGGGCCATTACCATGGTCATGAGCAGCATTTTGGGCTGGGCCGAAAGGCCTACGGCGGAAAGAGCCTGGACCCCGACTTCGCCGGGGAGCCTTCCTACCATGATCTGGTCGGCCATGCTTGTGAGCTGGGTAAGTATCAGCTCGAACAGGGACGGCAGAGCTATGCGGACTATATCGGCATAGAGCTCGCGGTGAGTTATGCCATCGGGCATGGGCGATTTCCTGAATTTTTCCGACGGGTCGGGCCAGTCCTCGGGTCTTCCGTGGGGGAGCTCGTCGAGGGTCGTCCTGACTATCTTGACTTTTCTTTCCTGTTCGTTAGCCATAGGACCTCGGATTTCGTTCTATCTGCGGTAATGTATCTGTTTTATATGTCGGGCATATAGTTATAACAGACACGAGCTTGAAATGTTAGTAGGAATTAACAGTTTAAATGTCTGCAAACATGACAATTAGAGCATTCAAAGAGGCCCTTTGTGAGCAAAGGGCGGGATCCTCGGATCCAGCTCATTTCCTTCTTGCTTGTTTTGTTTATTATATTAAAAAAACCATCCGGACGCAAGCCTCGGAGAGAGAGCATTCCTGCCGCCTCGGCCACTCTGACACTTGAAATCTCATGGTTAGCTTGGTATAATTATTTGGTTTTGCGCCTATCAAACATGTAAGTATAAAGCGATGAAAGAAAAGATCAAAGAAAAAAGAAAAGCCCTGGACCGCAGCCTCGGAAGCTGGGCATCCTCCCATACGGGGAAGTTCCAGTTCAGCTTCTTCCCGCTGCTCATGCTGTGGCTGGAGCTGTCCATACACCTCTGCGACGGAAGCCCCATAAAATATATTATAATCTACGGCCTCTTCGCGCTGTCCTTCGGCTGCATATTCGGAGCCTTCGCGGCCTTCTTCAGGGGAAAAGGAAGGCTCGTATACTGCAGGGTCATCAGCTTCATACTGACCCTGATCTTCCTGGTGGAGTTCGTCGCCAAGGAGATACTGCAGACCTACTATCCGGCGTCCATTCTGGG
>JAFRWQ010000035.1 GCA_017437925.1 Bacillota bacterium | reverse complement strand
TATCCCCCTCAGGACTGCCGAAGGCAGCTTCGACCTCATGAGGCTGGTCGCCCTGCTCTTCATGATAGCGGTATGCTGGGCGGTCTACCGGATCATAATGTTCATCTTCTCGCTGATCCACCTGAAGAGCCGCAGAGCGGAGACCATCAAGGGCCTGCTGGCCAACCTGGTCCGCTACTGCATAGTGATCTTCGGAGTGATATTCGGGCTCAACATCTTGGGTGCCGACATACTGACCGTCATAGCGGGCCTTGGGATCATGGCCCTGGTCATAGGCTTCGGAGCCCAGTCCCTGATAGAAGATATCTTCGCAGGACTGTTCATACTCTTTGAGGAGCGCTTCTACGTGGGCGATATCATCAGCGTGGACGGCTTCAGAGGCACGGTCACTTCCATCGGCATAGTATCCACCCGTATTGCCGACACCGGCGGGAACATAAGGATAATCAACAACTCCGACATCAGGGTGCTGACCAACCTCTCTGAGGTCTCATCCCTTGCGATCTGCGTCTTCGGCATAGCTTACGGCGCTGACCTGATCAAGGCCGAAAAGGTGGTGGACGAGCTCTGCGAGAATCTGCCGAGCATGTATCCCGAGGTCTTCCCCAAGAAGCCCCGCTACCTGGGAGTCGAGAGCCTCTCGGATTCGTCGGTGGATCTCAAGGTAGTCGCCGACGTGGAGGAATCCAACATTTTCAACGCAAGAAGGATACTGAACCGCGAGATCAAGCTGGCTCTGGACAGGAACGATATCGAGATCCCGTTCCCGCAGGTCACTGTCTGGCAGGGAAAATAGAAAGGAGAGCTGAAGCGGCATGAAGATCATAGTAGGATCGTTCAAGCACGAGACCAACAGCAATGGGCCCATTCCCGCCACCCTCGAAGAGTACAAGAACAGCATCTATCTTTGGGGCGACGAGATATTCCCCTATTTCAAAGGCTCCCAGAGCGAGATCGGAGGCATACTGGACGCCTTTGAGGATGAGCCGGATTTCACCCTCATCCCCACCTGCGCACTTGAAGCCACTCCCTCGGGCATAGGCCCCATGAACGTGTATTACATGGTCAGGGACTGCATACTCAAGGCAATAAATGACAACGGCCCCGTCGACGGCATACTGCTGTCCCTCCACGGCGCCCAGGTCCTTGAAGAGACCGAGGACGGCGAAGGCGACCTGATCGAAGAACTCAGGAACGCTGTCGGCCCGGACGTTCCCATCATGGTGACTCTGGACCTGCACGCCAACATCACCGAGAAGATGGTCAAATACAGCGACGCCATCTTCGGCTATGACTATTATCCCCACACCGACAAGTGGTTCACCGGAAACGACGCCGCGAAGTGCATGATCAGGACACTTAAAAAGGAGATCAGGCCCTGCTTAAGATTCGTCAAGCTCCCCTTCCTCTGCCCCTACCTTCAGACCGATCTGCCCGTAGTCAAGCCCTTTGTAGACAGGGAGCACGAGTACGAGAAGATGCCCGGAGTCCTCGGAGTCAACTTCTTCCACGGCTTCTTCGCCGCCGATATCTATGAATGCGGAGCCAGCGTCACCGCCGTCACCGACGGCGACCCGGAGCTGGCCGAAAAGATAGCCGGCGAGCTGGCGGATGCGATATGGGACAAGAGGCATGAGCTCAAGCGCGGCATGTATACGGTGGACGAAGCGATAAAGATCGCGAAGGAGACGGACAAGAAGCCCGTGGTCTTCGCTGACGTCACCGACAACCCCGGAGCCGGAGCTCCCGGAGACGGCACCCACATACTGCGCCGCATGCTGGAGCTGGGCGTAAAGGACGCCGCCGTCGCCATGATAGCGGACCCCGAGACCGTCAGGGCCGCCGAAGCCGCCGGCATAGGAGCGACGATAGAGGTGGATCTGGGCGGAAAGCACCGTCCCGACATCGCGGGAGAGCCCATACACACCAAGGCCAGGGTCAAGACCCTCTCCGACGCCGAATACTTCGACCACTGGGGGATCAACAAGGGCCTGTACCGCAAATTCGGCCACAGCGCGGTCCTGGAGGTGGACGGCATAGATGTACTGGTCACCGCGATCAACAAGCAGCCCTCGGCCTACGAGATCTTCCAGTGCGTGGGCATAGACCCCTTCGACAAGAAGATACTTGTCGTCAAGTCGACCATACACTTCAGAGCGTCCTTCGAGAGGATATCCGACGTGATACTGGACGTGGAGGTCCCCGGCCTTTCGCCCCAGCACCCGTCCATGATAGACTACAAAAACATCAGGCGGCCCATCTTCCCCCTGGACGATATCTAAGGCTCAGTCTTTTGAGGCATATTAAAAGATCCGGCTCTCGGGCCGGATCTTTCTTATGCGTTTAAGCCTTGTTCTTTCTTGCTTTAAGGCCTGTTCTGTTTTGCCGCCCCGCCCTGCTTTCTCAGGGTCTCGGGCATGGAGTACAGCAGGGGCATCCTGATGAAGGCATCCAGGCAGATGTAGACGATGAACACCCACATGGGCCCTATCCTGTCGTATATCCTTCCGGCGACCGACGCCATGATGGCTGAGGTGATGGCGTTGGTGAATTTGGTGAGGCCTATCCAGACTCCCATTACCGAATTGTCGACCAGCTCCCTCTGGACCGCTCCCGCTATGGGAGAGGTGATGTAATAGAAGCCGAGAAGAGCTCCGGCCAGCACCAGCATCCAGGAGGATCTCGCGGTGATCAGCAGTATCATGGAGCACCAGTAAAGCGCGGAGGTCACGAAGATGACTTTCTTTCTTCCCACCTTGTCTGCCATGGCTCCCGCGGGGAAGCCCAGCACAGTGGAGGTCACGGCGGAAAGGGTCACCATGGCGGCAAGGACCGTCACTCCCCCGCCCTTCACTTCCTTTGCGAAGACCTGGAAATAGGGTATCACCATGGCGAATGACAGGTTCTGGATCGCGGCTATGGCCAGCCACTTTCGGGCGTTGGTGTTGGTCCTGATGATCTCCCCGCATATCCTGATTGCGTTGGAATCCAGGGCCTTGCCGCTGACGAAGCGGGTGTTGGTGAGTTTGAATATGACCACCAGCAGCGAAAGAAGGGTGAAGCCTCCTGCTATGAAGAAGAGCCATCTGTAGTCGGAAGCGGAGGCATCGTGCTCGCTGACGCCCAGTATGTTCCTAAGGACGAAGGCCGCTATCATGGGCCCTATCATGCCCAGGATCCCGGCTCCGAGAGCTTCGCATATCATCATGCCTCTCGCCCTGTCGCAGGTCTTGAGGCAGTTGCCGCAGATGGTGGCGCAGCTCTGTCCCGCAAGGCCCTGTCCGAAGTAGTATATGACCATGCCGGCGAGACAAAAGTACCAGTTCCTCGCGAAAGCGTAGGTCATATACGAGACGAAGAGCATCGTGATGCCGAAGCTGTAGATCTTTTTCGGACCGTTCCTGTCGATGAAGCCTCCGGCGAAGGGGGCGAGTATGCCGCTCATCAGCATCCCCAGGCTGGTTATGGTGCCCAGCTGGGTCTTGGTGGCGCCCAGAGCTATGATGTAGATAGAAAGGTAAGGAAGGATTATCTGGTATCCCAGCCTTTCAAGGGAGGTGCGCAGCACCGTGATCTTCCAGTCGGACGCCTGCTTCTTCCAGAAGTTGGGGATGTCAAGTATCATCTCCCAGAGGCTCATTTCTTTAGCGTTTTGATTCATGATGGATTCCGTTTCGCGGGTAGGCAGTGCAAAAAAACTGATAATACGGCAGGTATTATATCACGATTTAAGAGATAATAAAGCCCGGATCACTCGAAAGCTTCTGTTACGAGGGCGGGTATCTCAAGGGGGGACGCGGCCGACAGCCCCGCGTTCTCAACGCTTCCGAACCCGTAGGAGGCGAAGATGAAGGCGCATCCGGCCTCATCGGCTGAGCTTTGATCGAGAGATGTATCCCCCACGTATACAGCCTCTTTGACACCGTTCCTCTCCATGATGAGGCGTATGTTCTGAGCCTTTAAAAGCCCCGTCCTGCCATACATCTCATAGTCGTCGAAGAGCTCGTGCATGCCGCTGCCTTTTAAAAAGGCCTGTACGTAGCCGTCCTGGGCGTTGGTAACTATGAGGGTCTTAAGGCCCATGGTTCTCAAGGCTCTCACAGCCTCTTCGAGGCCTTCGTACACCCTTCCGCAGTGTTCCGCCAGATACTCGTTTTCGTAGGCCTCGCAGGCGTACTGCAGCCTTCTGCGCTCCCTTTCGGGCACCTGGGGAAGCAGCCTGTCGAAGAACTCGTCCATCACCAGGCCCATGCAGTCCTGTATGTTCTTTTTGGTCACCGCGCCTTCAAGGCCGTTCTCCGCCAGCACCGAGAGCCAGGCCTCGGCCACCTGATCGGAGGAATCCCATATGGTGCCGTCCATGTCGAAGATGACGGCCCTGTTATTATTGTTCTTATCCATGTCAGAAATTATAATTTCGGGCTTTGTCCCTGTCAAGGCGCTCGGTCCCCCTCAGGGGCTTTTCTTGCCCTAATCATTGGACAATATCCCCCGCCCGTAATATAATAAAGTGTTTATTGGAGGTACATGAATGAACAAGGACAGTCTTTACAAGCTGCTTGAAATAGAGACCCCCGCCGACCTTCAGTATTTCGAGCAGGTGGCGGAGCTTATGGAATGCGAAGAGGACATCCCTTTCGAGCTTTTCCTGGACGCCCTGTCGGGTATAAGGGCCGAGGACGCGGGAGAGATCGCCGAGCACTACATCGAGGAGATCAGCGGAGCCCTGCCCGAGGGCAATGACGACATGTTCGAGCTCCTCGAAAACATCCAGAACAGGCTGATGCTGCTGGCTGAAGACATCGACAACAGCGAGGTCCGCCGCAGCTTCGCCGAAGAGCTCTACAAGTTCAGGACCTGGTACACGGAGCCCTTCGGGGCCAGCCTCGACGGGAACCCCGCCAGCATGATGGAGGCCGTGACCGCCGCACGCCTTGAAAAGCTGGGCCAGGGAAGCCACCGCTACAATTTTGACAACAGGCTGGATTACGATCTCGAGGAGCTCTCCATGAACCTGGGAAGCTTCACTCCCATAGACCTGGTGGAAAGCGAAGACGAAGAAGAAAGCGGGAAGGAAGAAATATGAACGCGTCCCCCTTCACCATCAATATAAACAACGAAAAGGTCACGATGAGTAACAGGAACATAAAGAAGCTGGCCCGCTACGCCCTCAGGGGGAACCTGGCCAGGGCCCTGTTCTTTGCCTTCGATCTCAGCCTCATCACCCGCCTTCCGACCTTCCTGTCGCTGCTGTACGAGGCTCCGGCTGAGGGCTTTGACACCACAGCCTTCTCGCTCAATCTCCTGTCGGTCATGCTGACCGGGGCCGTGGGCCTTACCGCCTGCTCCTTATACCTCACCCTCTTCAGGCAGCAGCCCGTGGGCAACAAACAGTACGGCATGGGCATCTTCCTCTTCGGAAAAGCCCTGCTTCTGGGCGCCATACAGTTCCTGCTCCAGACCATGAGCGCCCAGGGAGGGCTGTTGGTCGCAATCTTCGCCGTGATACTGATCCTCAGATACACTCTCTCCTACTTCATACTGGCCGACGACAACAGCAATACGGCGATCACCGCCATGGCGAAAAGCCGCTTCATGATGACGGGAAACAAGATGAAACTGGCAAGTCTTATAGTGAGCTTTGCCCTCTGGCTCATAGTTGCCGAATTCGCGACCACGGCCTTCCAGGTGCTGCGCTATCCGGCCATAATAGATGAGACCAACGCCATGATGGAGGCCATAAGGAACGCTTCGGATCAGGGCCAGATAATCAGCATGGGAAGCTCCATGATGCCTTCCCTCGCCGAGAGCGCCCGCGACCCGGTCATTATAATCTTCAGCACCATCTGCACCCTGCCCATCGCGGTGTACTTCACCATGACCATGGCCTGCTTTTACGAGCTGGCTTCGGGGAACATGATAGTAAAAGACGAAGAGACCCCGCAGAGGACGGTAAGGAGCGGAGTCTACGAGGGCAGCTTATACAGGGACGTTACCAAGGGAGGACCCGATGAAAAGGATCTCTGAAAAGCCTCTGAGCGCGTATATTTCAAGGCTTAAGGAGGACGGCCTGCTCATATCCTCCCCGGATATAGACCTGTCGCAACCCGTAAAAAAGCTCAGCTTCGATTCCAGGGAGACCGTCCCCGGCACCCTCTTCATATGCAAGGGGCTGGGCTTTAAGACAGAGTACGCCCGCGCCGCCATGGAAAGGTCTGCGATCTGCCTTCTCTGCGAGGGCAAGGCCATAGAGGACCTTCCCTGCGCAGTGGTAAGCGACGTGAGGAAGGCCATGGCCCTTTGCTCATGGATATATTGCTGCGAAGGATACAGGAGCTTCCCCCTGATAGGCCTCACCGGGACCAAGGGAAAGTCCAC
>JAFRWQ010000034.1 GCA_017437925.1 Bacillota bacterium | reverse complement strand
TTCCTGCTAACGGTCACACCGAGGTCATCGATGCCGCCGTAGCCCCGACCTGCACAGAGTCTGGTCTAACTGAAGGCAAACACTGCTCGGTCTGCGATGAGATACTCGTAGCTCAAACGGTAATTCCTGCTAACGGTCACACCGAGGTCATCGATGCCGCCGTAGCCCCGACCTGCACAGAGTCTGGTCTAACCGAAGGCAAGCATTGCTCGGTCTGCAACGAAGTTCTGGTTTCCCAGACAGTAATCCCTGCCACCGGCCACACTTATCCCGCTCCCGTCTGGACCTGGTCCGACGACAACACGACCGCTTCTGCGCTCTTCACCTGCGACGTATGCTCCGAAGCGACCGAGCTTAATGCGCATATAACTGCTTCCGAGACGCAGCAGGGCGTCGTTCACACCGCGTCCGTCGAGCTTCAGGGCAAGCAGTACAGCGATTCCAGGACCGATTACACCCACTACACGATCACCTGGTATAACAGCGAAGGCGCTCCGATCGTGACAGGCGACGAGTCCGGCGCTGCGGTCGAGGCTTCGGGCTTTGAGCACGGAGAGGGAAGGGCGGTCAGGTTCGTTCTGAGCGACGGCTCCTACGGCATCGCAGACCTCGATCTGCATGACGGCGACAGCCTGGTCCTGCCTGCATGTCCCACAGAAGTAAGCGGCGGAGCGACCCTGATAGGCTGGAAAGAAAACGCCGAGGGCGAACCCTTAAGCCCCGGGACCGCTGTCAGGATCAGCGGCGACGCAGACTACAGCGCGCAGTTCGGCGCGGACCGCCTCGGCGACGTAAATCTCGACGGAACAGTAGACGCTCAGGACCTGACGACCCTCGCGAGGCACATAGCCAAGATCCAGACCATAACCGACGGCACTGCGCTCGCCAACTCGGACGTTGACAGGAGCGGCGCGGTCGACGCGCAGGATCTGACAAAGCTGGCGAGGTACGTCGCGAAGATCATTCCAAGCCTTATAGACTGATGTAAAGGATCGAACTGCGATCCTGACAAAGGCCGACACCCCGAATACTGTTAATTGAACAGCCGCTTAAGCGTGACTTGGGCGGCTGTTTTATTGATCTTAAACCGGCAAATCAAAAAGCCTTCCCGTCTTAGTGAAGGCCGTTTTCTTGTAACAAAAACCACCCGCCGGGCGGGTGGATGGTTATTGTTATGTTCTTAAGCTTTAAAGCTTATTGATCTCCGTCCTTATGAGCTTTCTGAGCATCAGCTGGGCGACGCACACCGACATGAGCTCGGCGCAGGGGTAGGCGAACCAGATGCCGTCAAGTCCGAACAGCCTCGATAAGATGAAGGCCAGGGGTATCAGCACCACGATCTGGCGCAGCAGGGTGACGATCAGCGAGTTGATGCCGTGGGCGGTAGCTTGGAAGAGGGTCCCCGGGATCATCGAGAACGACACGGTGAGGAAGCTTATGGAGATGATGCGCAGGGCTCTGACGCCGAGCCTGAGCATCTCTCCCTGGGCATTGAAGAGGCCCATCAGCTGGGTCGGGAAGATCTGGAACAGGGCGAAGCCGACGCACATGATCCCGAAAGCCAGGAACATTGCTTTTTTGAAGGTCTCCATCAGCCTGTCGCGGTTCCTGGCTCCGAAGTTGAAGCCCATGATGGGCATTACTCCCTGGTTCATCCCGAAGACCGGCATGAAGACGAAGCTCTGAAGCTTGAAGTACACGCCCAGCACCGCAACGGCGGTCTCGCTGAACGAGATAAGTATGGCGTTGAGGCAGATGGTGGTGACGGAGTTGACCGACTGCATGACTATCGAAGGCAGGCCGACGGCGTAGATGTCCCTGATGGTGCGCATCTCGGGCTTAAAGCCTTTGAGCCTGATCCTGACCGGGAAGTGCTTATTCTGCAGCATATACAGGGCGAGGCACATGCTCACGAACTGTCCGATGACGGTCGCGATGGCGGCGCCTCTCACTCCCAGGGCCGGGCAGCCGAAGTAGCCGAAGATCATTATCGGGTCGAGGATGATATTGGTGATGGCGCCCGAAAGCGAGCACTTCATGGGCGAGATCATGTCTCCGCAGCCCTGCATCATCCTCTCGGTGCTGGTGGCGCAGAGGGCGAAGATGTTGCAGATGAGGACGGTCTGTCCGTAGGCGACGGCGGGAGCGATCAGGTCGGGGTTGTCGCTGAAGGCGTTGGCGAAGGCGGGGACCCCGAAAAGTCCCACCAGCACGAAGACCAGCCAGGAGCAGAACGCCAGGAATATTCCGTGGGTGGCGGCCCTGTTGGCGGCCTCGTCGTTCTTTTCACCCAGCCTTCTTGAGATCAGCGATACCAGTCCCACCGAAGTCCCCACGCTCACTGCGATGGACAGCTGCTGCAGGGGGAAGATCAGCGAAACGGCGGAAAGGGCGGTCTCTCCGATCCTCGAAACGTATATGCTGTCTACGATGTTGTACAGCGCCAGGATCAGCATTGAGAAGATCGAGGGCAGGGACATCTTTATGATCAGCGGGAGTATGGGCGCGGTGCCCATGCGGTTTCTTCTTTCGATGGCTGCCTTTTCGGCGTCGCTCATATTTGCGTTTTCAGGCTTGCTTTCTGCCATAATATTACCTCTTTTTGAACACAGACAATGGATTATAACACCTGGGAGGACCCAAGGCAAGAAGTCTTTCGGCGCCGGGTCGGAATGAAGATCGGCATTTTTAGCAGAATACGCAGCCTGTGAACGAGATGTCTGCAGGCAAAACTCCCTAAACTAATTGATGCCGATTCCGCCCTAATGTGATATATTTACTTTAATATGCAAAAATCACTCTCAGAATTCTGAAGAAAGGAAAGAACCATGCTGTTTATCAAGAACGGATACGTCAAGACCATGGCCGGTCCCGACATCGAGAAAGGCTGCGTCCTCATAAACGACGAAGGCAGGATCGAGAAGGTCGGAGCGAACCTAAAGGCCCCCAAGGGAGCGACCGTCATCGACGCCGAGGGCAGGCTCGTCACTCCCGGCTGCGTGGACGCCCACTGCCACATCGGAATGCTCGATTCCGCCATGCGCTGGGAGGGCGATGACGTCAACGAGATCGTCGAGCCCGTCACTCCACAGCTGCGCGCCATCGACGGCATCTACGTCTACGACGAAGCCTTCCCCAACGCCCTGACCGGCGGAGTCACCGCCGCCGTCACCGGACCCGGATCCGCCAACGTCCTGGGCGGCACCTTCGTCGCCATCAAGACCGTCGGGAACCGCATCGACAAAATGATCATCAAGGATCCCGTCGCCATGAAGTGCGCCTTCGGCGAGAACCCCAAGGGCTGCTACGGCCAGAAGGGCAAGAGCCCGATGACCAGGATGGCCGTCGTCGCCATCTTAAGAGAGATGCTCTTCAAGACCAGGCGCTACATGCAGGACAAGGCCGACGGCAAGAATCCTCCCTTCGACATGAAGCTTGAGTCGCTGATCCCCGTCCTCGAAGGCAAGATCCCCCTCAAGGCCCACGCCCACAGGGCCGACGACATCCTGAGCTCCATCAGAGTCGCCAAGGAATTCGGCGTAGGTATCACCCTGGACCACTGCACCGAGGGCCACCTGATCGTCGACGAGCTGGTCGAAGAGTGCTATCCCTGCTTCGTGGGACCCACCTTCGGCGGCAAGAGCAAGCTGGAGCTCCTCAACAAGACCTTCGACACCCCGAGGATCCTCAACGAGGCCGGACTCACCATCAGCATCATCACCGACGCTCCCGTCATTCCTCTCGAGTATCTGCCCATGTGCGCCGGTATGGCCGTCAATGCGGGCCTCAAGGAAGATGAGGCCTGGAAGGCCATCACCATCAATCCCGCCAAGAGCACCGGCATAGGCGACAGAGTAGGGTCTCTCGAGCCCGGCAAGGACGGCGACGTGGTCATCTGGGCCGGCAATCCCATGCACGAGCTGGGCGCCCTGGCCTACACCACCATCATCGACGGCAAGGTCGTGTATCAGAAGTAGGAGGTAGAATAGGCTTCTCATCAAGAACGGCCGTGTGAAGACCATGGCCGGCAAGGAATTTGAAAAGGGCTGCGTCCTCATCAACGACGAGGGCAAGATCGAAAAGGTCGGAGCCAGGATCGCCGCTCCCAAGGGCGCGACCGTCATAGACGCCGAGGGCAGGCTCGTCACCCCCGGCTGCGTCGAAGCCCACTGCCACATCGGCCTCGACAACACCGCAATGCGCTGGGAGGGCATGGACTACAACGAGATCGTCGATCCCATCACTCCCCAGCTCAGAGCCATCGACTCCATCAATCCCCTGGACGAAGCCTTCCCCAACGCACTCGCGGGCGGCGTGACCACCGCGGTCACCGGACCCGGCTCCGCCAACGTGGTGGGCGGCACCTTCGCCGCGATCAAGCTCTATGGCAAGAGAGTCGACAAGATGATCCTCAAGGAACCCGTCGCCATGAAGTGCGCCTTCGGCGAGAATCCCAAGGGCTGCTACGGACAGAAGGGCAAGAGCCCCATGACCAGAATGGCCGTGGTCGCTCTGCTGAGAGAACTGCTCTTTAAAACTCAGCGCTACATGCAGGACAAAGCCGACGGCAAGAACCCTCCCTTCGACATGAAGCTTGAAGCAATGATCCCCGTCCTCGAGGGCAAGATGCCCCTGAAGTGCCACGCCCACAGAGCCGACGACATCCTCAGCTCCATCAGAGTCGCGAAGGAGTTCGGCGTAGGCCTCACCCTCGACCACTGCACCGAGGGCCACCTGATCGTAGAAGAGCTGGCCGAAGAGGGCTATCCCTGCTTCGTCGGACCCACCTTCGGCGGCAAGAGCAAGCTGGAGCTTCTCAACAAGACCTTCGACACCCCGAAGATCCTCAACGAAGCCGGCCTCACCATCAGCATAGTCACTGACGCGCCGGTCATTCCTCTTGAGTATCTGCCCATGTGCGCAGGAATGGCGGTCAACGCGGGACTCAACGAAGAGGAAGCCTGGAAAGCCATCACCGTCAATCCCGCCAACAGCACCGGCATAGGCGACAGGGTAGGGTCTCTCGAGCCCGGCAAGGACGGCGACGTGGTCATATGGACCGCAGACCCCATGCACGTCCTCGGCGCCAGGGCTTATGTCACCGTCGTCGACGGCAAAGTAGTCTGCAGACAGTAATTGCTTAATAAACTGCTGTTGAACGATCGTCTAATATTTCGGACCGCCCCGGAAAACTTCGGGGCGGTCTTGTATAAATTGCCGCTTGCGTTTTCAACGGTCAGGTTGTAAAATAATAACAAAAGGAGCTGCCGGTAAACGGTCAGCCCTCGTTTAACGGACAATAGCCGCAAAAGGTTGGATGCTCTGGCGGCTATTTCTTTGTATTCACAAGCATTATTCCTATGCTGATGCATGTCAGCCCGAAGCTGGCAATAGCAAGAAATTCAACTACAGGTAGGGGACTTAAAATGTCAGATCATTTCAATTCATACCCGCTCAAACACTTCGCCGGAACAGTCGCCGGCTGCATGGATCTCGCGCTTCCCGAAAGCTTCGCTCCGGGCATCGGCTGGGCGGCCGAGCTGCTGCGCAGCCGTCTGGGCGGCCCCGCCGACCGCGCAGTCCTCTATCACGCCGATGCCGTCGGCATGTACATCTGGCAGAAGTATACCGACCTGTTCGCTCCGGTATATCTCCACAGCTCGATGGCTGTGCCCTTCGTCAGCACTGTCGAATCGGTGACTCCCGTAGCTCACGCTTCCATGTACACCGGAATGGACCCGGAAGGGCACGGGATACGCTCTTACGTAAGACCTCAGCTGACCTGCACTACGCTTTTCGACGTGCTCATCGGCGCCGGCAAAAAGGTAGCGATAGTAGCCCAGGACGATTCGACCTTCCTGCATATTTTCGCCGGGCGCAATATGGACTATTTCGAGGAAGCGAACGCCATCGGCGTGCAGGAAAAGACGCTCGAACTCATAGAAAGCGACGAATACGACCTTATCTCCATCCACAGCTTCGACTACGATAATGCCGCCCATGCCTACGGGCCCGAATCGAAGGAGGCCCTGAACGCGGTCGCGATCGAAGCGGAGGGTTTCGGCCGCCTGGCCGAGGCGATGGAAAGGTACCGCGGAAAGCACCGGACTCTGCTTACTTATTCTCCCGACCACGGACAGCACCTCATCGCCGGAGGCCGCGGCGCCCACGGTAGCAGGATGATCGAAGACATGAACGTCGTCCATTTCTTCGGCACTGTCTAAACGACCGCCGCCTGAACCCCGGACCCGGAGCAGGCCCCGGGC
>JAFRWQ010000033.1 GCA_017437925.1 Bacillota bacterium | reverse complement strand
GTGTCCCCAGGAGGGGTACTGGGAGCCGGAGGTGCAGCCGTCCAGGCCTTCGGAATCGAGGGCGTAGGCCATGCTGGCTCCGTACCAGTTGAGCTCGCGCCATACCAGGGGGTCTACGTACTGGCGCAGGGGGTTCTTGTAGGGAGAGATGTAGATGCGGGCGCCGTAGCTTCCCATGTGGTGATGGTCCTGGAAGGACTGGGGCATCCACTCGTGGAAGATGACCTCGCCCATGTAGCGGGACTCGATGATGTTCCAGGCCATGGCGTCGCGGTTGTTGTCGTGGCCGGTGTACTTGTGGTAGAGCATGGGGTAGTTGCTGCCCTCGAAGGGAGTGTCCTTGGTCTTGTAATACCAGTCGGTGACCATGATCTGGCCGTCGGGGTTGACGCAGGGCAGCATTACGAAGACGACCTTGTCGAGTATGTTCATGTTGACCTCGTCGTCTCTCGCGCACATCTCATAGGCCAGGTTGACCGCCATCTGGGTGCCGCCTATCTCGGTGGCGTGCATGCTCATGCTCTGCACCGAAACGGCCTTGCCCTTCTTTACCAGGGCGTCGATCTCTTCCGAAGAGAGGCCGCGGGGGTCGGACAGCTTCATGCTGGTCTTTCTGATCTCTTCCAGGTTCTTGTAGTTTTCGGGGGAGGTTATTATCACCTTGAGGAAGGGATTCCCCATGGTGCTGGGACCCATGTCGGTCACATGGATGCGGTCGCTTTCCTTCTCCAGCAGATACATGTATTCCACGATCTTGTCCCAGCGGGCCATCTCGCGCTCGTCGCCGGGGGTGAAGCCGACGAATTCAGCGGGTCTTGTGATCTTGCTCATTATTGTCCTCCTTAAAAAGAATGGGGTATACGTTGTCATTTTATCATCATTTTGGCATTAAATGTTCGGCCGGCACAGAAAAAAAGGGGATTTTTCGTCCGCGTTTGATATAATAAAGAAGAAATGCGGACGATCCCGCGGAAGGAGGCCCCAATGAACGATATCGAAACCACGGTCACGAAAAAGCCCGCCCTTGCCAGCGCCGCCGGCTACTTCGACAGGCTGCGCGAGGAAGGCCTTGCGGAAGAAAGGGCCAACAAAGGCTATGTCTGGACCATCAGGATAAAAGGCACCTCGACCATAAGCATGGCCCTGGCGACCTGCGACTACACCTTAGACCTCAACTGCTCCCACGTGGGAGAGACCGCCTTCGGCGTCTACCGCGGGAGCCTGTCCATGAAATTCCACGGCAATGTGGCCGGGACCAAGGTACTGCTGGCCCTCATGGGCATAAGGAGCAGCGACGATATGGACGGCTGGTTCAGGAATGACGATTTCGTCATGAAGCTTAAGCCCTATTCCAAAACCGACGAAGACGAGTTCATCGCGACCTTTAACGTCGCCGAGACCTATACTCCCGAAGCGACGGGGGATCCGGCAAAGGACGCGGCGGCCCAGGCGGGAGCCGATCTGGCAAACAACCTGGTCAGCGCGATACTGGGCGGCATAGGCAGCGCCCAGAAGGCCAAGGCAGAAGAGCTCACTTCGGAAGCCGCCCCCACCGGCCTCTGGTACGACTGGGACTTCCACATGACCGAGGGCGACATGGGCACCTATTTCAAGATGAACGGAGGACCCCTCCTCTGGTTCGTCAAGGGCAGCGCCCAGACCGATCCCCAGTACAGCCACGTGGACGGCAGCGCGACGGTCAAGACCATACTCGGCATCTCCGCCTCTGAGCGCTACGACGAACCCATATACAATCCCTTCCCCTACACCGTGCTGGTATTCCCGGGCGGCAGGGCCATGTTCACCCTCTATAACTACAAGGGCGGCCCGGTCACCGTGGTCTGGACGGGCACCATAGATCGGGTGCCGGTCTCCGAGACGATCGTGGTCGGGAAAGAATGAGAACAATCGTTATATAACAATTGTTGTAAATTTGCCAGGCCTTGAAATTCCAATAAAAAGCCCGGTCCCGCGAGGGACCGGGTATTCTTGTGCGCCTATGAACGCTGAGCTGCCGCAGGCCGTCCCGAAGGCCGGACGGAGCAGGCCTTTTTCTTTACTCTTTAATGATCCAGGAACTCTCCCTGCCTGGTCATGATGATACCGTTGTACCAGCTGTAGACGTAGGTGATGGTCACGGTCTGACCGGTCTTGGCGCAGACGTATTCCCTGCGCTCAGACCCCTCGGGAGTGTTGTGGGTGTAGCTCTCGTAAAGGTTTCCCGAGCGGTCCCATATCCTTTCGGGAAGGTCGGAGGGGCTGTATCCGCTTTTGGTCTTCTTCGCTTTGGCGGAGCCTTCTTTGTCCTCCTTGCTCCCCCCGGCTCCATCGCCGAATCCCGCCGCGGCAAATCCGGCCAATTGTTCGAGGTTCGAGGCGCCCGACAGACAGAGTATGGAGGAAGAAACGGTAATGCCCAGAAGCCAGATCCCGCCCTTGAACATCATTCCGAAGAGGAGGCTGAAGCTTACCGGGACGAATTCGATGCCCCGGACGATCCAGACGAACAGGGGGACCACGATGAAGTGGGCCGCGGTATATATCAGGAAGCAGACCGTCGTACCGAAAAACCGCCTCCTGCCGCGACGGCCGTCTTCATCATCGCCCTGTATCATGGCCGAAAGAACGCCTCCGCCCAGAAGATTGCCGAAAGCGATCGCCATGATGTGAAGGACCGGCAGTTCCGACCATTCGACCGTGGTATATCCGGCGTCGATCTTGACAAGGATGACGTATATCATAACGGCAAAGGGCATGATCATTACAAATATCAAGCGCAGGATCATGGCTCCCAGCCCGAAGGCCTCTCCCACCGCCGAATCCATGATTAGCCAGCCCAGCATCAATACGATGCTTATCCCCACGGCGGGCAGGACGAATACGCCGAGGAAGATGAAGACGTAGCCGAACAGCATGCGCCCGGCCTCGTTGAACAGGCCCAGGAGGGCTAAGACAAGGTCGCCGCGGGTGATGAGCTCAAGGGTGCTCCTGAGCAGCTCGGCGCCGTTTCCCCCGCTGATCTGGTAAAGGATGAGGGGGAGGATCAGCAGCTCGGAGATCATGGCAAGGTAGCTCATGACGGAGGTCAGAAACGCCCCGAACTGCTCGCGCTTCGAATCCCGGTATTCGCTGTTGATGTTGTTGGCGGTGAGAAAGATGTTGATGAATATGCCTATGAACATGACAGCCAGAAGTCCGGTGTTCACGACCTGGAAGATGAATCCCGAGGTCCTCCAGCCTAAGAGAAAGATCAGAGGCACAAAGATCAGAGGCCAGCCCACTATCGCCATAAAGGGCAAGGTCTCGTCATCCGAGAGTTTCATGTAGCCCTTGAACGTCAAAACGATGCCGACTGCGGTAAAGAGCAGGCAGACAAATGTATCGGCCATATGATCTAGACTCCTTTTTTCCGCAGCGCTGCCCGCTGTAAGGCCTTGCCGATCTCAAAGACCGGAAGCGTTGAGAGGGCCAGCCCGGCGGAGATCAGGAATTCCTTGCCCGACAGCGTCCCGTGGATGCCGAACAGGCTCTTGAAGCCCGGAAGGAAGGCCGCGGCCACGGTCATGATGACGGTGATCGCCATCGCGCCCACCATCCACCAGTTGATGTTGATCAGCATCTCCTTGCGGAAGATCGACCCGATGCGGGAACGCATATTCACCGCGCAGAGCATTTCCGCAAAGCTGACGGTAAGGAAGACCATCACCACGGCGTTTTCACACCAGCTGCCGTTGACTATGCCGGTGAAGGAGCCGTTTTCCAGGTAGTAGCCGATATAGTAGGCGGCGATCTCGACGGCGGCCAGGTAGACGCCCTGCCAGAGCATGCTGACTCCGGCGCCGTTGGCGAAGACGCTTTCGTTCTTGGGGCGTGGCTTTCTCTTCATCAGGTCTCCCTCCGAGGTCTCCATTCCCAGGGCCAGTCCGGGGAGGGTATCGGTCACCATATTGATCCAGAGCAGGTGCACCGGGGTCAGGATAGTGAAGTTGAGGATGGAGGCAAAGAAGACTATCAGCACCTCGGCGAGGTTCGTGGAGAGCTGGAACTGCAGCACCTTGCAGATGTTGTCGTATATCTTGCGGCCGGCCTCCACCGCGCGGATTATGGTTGCGAAGTTGTCGTCGGCCAGCACCATGTCGGCGGCGCTCTTGGTGACCGGGGTGCCCGTGATGCCCATGCCTATGCCTATATCAGCCTTCTTTATAGACGGCGCGTCGTTTACTCCGTCGCCCGTCATGGCGGTGACCATGCCCTGAGCCTGCCATGCGTTTACTATGCGTGTCTTGTGCTCC